>JANNDD010000542.1:0-3652 GCA_031387365.1 Armatimonas sp.
TTTTCGCCTCGGGGCCTTCTTCGCCGATGTTCAAGAGGGCATTGTGGCCGTCCGCGAGCCGGGTATGCTCATCACCACACCCGAGCAAGAGAAGCAGCTCGCGACGCTCAAAGGCGCGGAGAAGAAAGCCTACGAGGCCACACTCACCCACTGCCTGGTCTCGGTGAGCACGGACAAAAAACGCACCGTGCGGATTCTCCCGCGCGGTAACTGGATGGATGAGACCGGCGAAGTGGTGACAGCAGGAGTGCCAGAGTTTCTAACCTCTCCTCCTGGAGTAACCTCTCCTCCCCAGCCCTCCTCTCCCGGGCGTTCGTCCCTCACTGGGAAAGAAGGGAGCCCGAGGGTAGATAGCCCCTTTCCCAAGGAGGAACGACTGCCCGCACCCAGAGGGTACCCGGGGGTTGGGGAGAGGTTAAGCCCGGTGCAATCACGCCTCGACCTGGCCAACTGGCTGGTCTCACGGGAGAACCCACTCACGGCGCGCACCGTGATGAACCGGCTCTGGAAGCAGCTCTTTGGCAGTGGCATCAGCCGCGTGTTAGATGATCTTGGAGCGCAGGGCGAACCGCCCACCAACCCCGCACTACTGGACTGGCTGGCCTGTGAGTTTCAGGACAGCGGCTGGGATGTCAAGCACATGGTGCGTCTCCTGGTGAAAAGTAACACCTACAAGCAAGTCTCGACCGCCAGCAAAGCCCTCCAAGCCGCCGATCCGTACAACCGCGAGGTCGCCCGTCAGAGCCGCTACCGCTTAGACGCTGAGCTGGTGCGCGATAATGCGCTCGCGACCGCGGGGCTGCTCTCCCTAAAAATTGGAGGACCGAGCGTGAAACCCTACCAGCCCGACGGCTACTGGGACACCTTAAACTTTCCCACGCGCAAGTACACCGCGGATTTTGGCGAGAGCCAGTACCGGCGAGGGCTCTATGTCTGGTGGCAGCGTAGTTTCCTGCATCCCTCGATGCTGGCCTTTGATGCCCCCAGCCGTGAGGAGTGTACCGCGGAGCGCAGCCGCTCCAATATCCCCCAGCAAGCCCTCGTCTTGCTCAACGACCCCACCTATGTGGAAGCAGCCCGAGCCTTTGCGGCCCAAGTTCTCCAGCAACCCCGTGAGCAGCGGCTCATGTGGGCATGGCAAAAGGCGCTCCAGCGCAACCCCGATGCCACGGAGCAAGCGACCTCGCTTGCGCTTCTGAATAAACACTTAGCACGCTACAAAGCCACACCGAGTGCCGCCGACGAAGTGCTTGCCGTTGGACAGGCTCCAGTTCCGACCAACCTTGATAAACCCGAGCTTGCGGCATGGACACTTGTCTGCCGCGTACTCCTCAACCTTCATGAGACAATAACACGCGAATGAACGAACTCACACGGCGCGCTTTTTTGGGCAAGACGACGCAGGGGCTTGGTGCACTGGCACTTGCCTCACTAGCCAACCCCTCCCTCGCCGCGAGGGAGGGGCAGGGGTGGGTTGCGGCCACGGGTAAGGTCAAGCGTGTGATCTGGCTTACCATGGCAGGAGGGCCGTCGCAGCTAGAGCTTTTCGATCCCAAGCCAAAGCTTGCACAGCTCGATGGCCAGCCGATGCCAGAGAGTTTCACTAAGGGCCAGCAGCTTGCGCAGCTACAGGGTCAGAAGCTACTCTGTTTTGGGCCGCAGTTTGCATTTGCCAAGTACGGCAAGAACCAGACAGAGCTGAGTACACTCCTACCACACACCGGAGCGATGATAGATGATATCTGCCTGATTCGCTCGATGACCACCGACGCGATCAACCACGACCCGGCGCACATGTTCATGAACACGGGAAGCCAGATTGCAGGCAGGCCGAGCATGGGTTCCTGGGTGACCTATGGCCTCGGAAGCGAGTCCAAAGATTTACCGGGCTTTGTGGTGCTGACCTCGCTTGGGCCGGGCCGCTCCCCCCAGCCAATCTCGGTACGGCAGTGGAGCAGTGGCTTTCTTCCCAGCAAGTTTCAAGGAGTCCAGCTTCGCAGCAAGGGCGATGCCGTGCTCTATCTGGCGAGCCCACAAGGCGTGACACACGCACAGCAGGGTGCGGATATTGCAGCGATTTCGTCGCTCAATGCCCACTATAATAGCCTTGTAGACGACCCGGAGATCGCCACCCGGATTGCGCAGTACGAGCTCGCCTACCAGATGCAGACATCGGTGCCGGGGCTGATGGACATCTCCCAGGAAAAGCCCGAGACACTAGAGAGCTACGGCTGCCAGCTCGGCGACGGCAGCTTTGCCAGCAACTGCTTACTGGCTCGGCGTCTCGCCGAAAAAGGCGTGCGCTTTATCCAGCTCTACCACCGCGACTGGGACCACCACAGCCTGCTCCGTGAGGAGCTGCCCTTACGTGCCAAGGAAGTGGACAAGGCCTGCGCCGCGCTGATCAAAGACCTCAAGCAGCGTGGGATGTTCGAGGACACGCTGATTGTCTGGTCCGGCGAGTTTGGCCGCACGCCCATGTCGCAGAGCAATAAAGGCCCAACCGGGCGAGATCATCACAATAAAGCCATGTCGGTCTGGGTGGCGGGTGGGGGCATTCAGCGGGGGCTGGTCTACGGCGCCACCGATGAGCTGGGCTATGCCGCGCAGGAAAATATCGCCACGGTACATGATCTGCACGCGACCATGCTCCACCTGCTGGGCATAGACCACAACGCCTTCACCTATAAGTTCCAGGGGCTCGATGCCAAGCTCACCGGCGTTGAAGGCGCAAGTGTGCTCAAGGGAATTCTGGCTTAGACGAGTGGGTATTCTTTCTCTGTTGCGCCGCCACCCAGCACTGCGTCGGCTCTGGATAGGGGCAATGATCTCCTGGCTCGGCGACACGTTCACGTGGATGGCGCTGACGTGGTACTTAGTGGAGCGCACCAAGTCTGGGGCCGCTGTGGGGACGATGCTTCTGTGTTTTTCCCTCCCCACGGTCTTCACGGGCGCACTAATCGGCAAGTGGCTTGACCGACGGCAGCCGCGCCCTTTGATGATCGCCGACAACCTCGCCCGTGCCGTGCTGATAGGTCTTATTCCTCTGCTGGATCGGCTGGGCTGGCTTCCGCTCACGGCAGTCTATGTGATCTCCGCACTGATGGGGGCGCTCTCCCCCGCCACGCGGGTCGGGACACGGCTCCTTACCCCGTTTCTGGTCAAAGACGACGAGCTAGAGAGCGCCAATGCCGCACTGAGCCTCACAGAGCAGCTTCCCGGCGTGATCGGCCCCGCGCTCGCGGGCGTCGCCATCGCCGCCTGGGGAGCGCCCCAGACCTTACTGCTGGATGCGATTAGCTTTCTCGCGCTGATCGGAGCTATCGCCACGATGCCTAATATTACGCGTGAAGCTCCTCAAGACGATGCCCCCAAGACCTGGACGATTCTCCGTCGCTACCCGATGGCGGCGCTCGTGACGATTCTCAGCTTTGTCTTCTTCTTTGCCTACGGCCCCACGGAAGCCGCCTTGCCCATGTTCGTGAAAGAGCACCTGCACTCCAATGCTGCGGGAATGGGAATGCTGTGGTCCGCGGTGGGGATTGGCGGCACGCTGGGGAGCTTTAGTACGGGCTGGCTCTCACGCTACCCTGCGGGCCGCACGATGGCATGCATCGCCTTGCTCTGGGGCCTCTTCCAGCTCGGCATGGCC
>JANNDD010000587.1:0-1130 GCA_031387365.1 Armatimonas sp.
GGCGCTACGGTCTTCGGCATAGACCACAGGGGGGCCGCCGCTGGTGGGCACAAGATGCGCGATCAGCCCACGCTTTCGGTAGAGCTGCGCCACTTTCTCGGCGCAGAGGGGCATGGGGGAGCCGGGCTTGGCGGCTACGGAGGGAATGGCGACGAGCTCAGCGAGCTCGGCAAGGACGGTGGGAAGGGCTGCTTGAAGGGCTTGTTGCAGCTCAGGTGCGGGCGGTTTCATGCCCCGATTCTACCGTGTGGGGACGCAAGGGTGCTCGCTGCGCCTCAACAAGCCGTCGCAGAAGATGTGATGCCATCTCTTCCGAGACTTCATCCGTATTTGGTGCACAGAGTAAGAGGCTCAGCAAGGCGTCGGCCTCGTCTTGACTCAGTCGAAGCGCCACCTGGCACGGATTTTCTGGTTTATCGTTCTGCATGTCCCCAACCTTTGTCGAATGAGACGTGCAATATGTTCGGTTGGTATACAGCTCTGTGCGATATTCCACACCAAAACAGGTCGGGGTATACTTTATCTATGGCACAGGTGAGATTGACGACGCCGGTGGATGAGGCGAGCATCCGGCAGCTCAGAGCGGGCGATGAGGTTCTGATCTCGGGGCGGCTCTTCACGGGCCGCGATGCGGTTCATCAGTATCTGGCAAGCGGCGGTGCGCTCCCCAGCGGCGTGGACTTAAGCGGCGGGATTATCTACCACTGCGGCCCGGTCGTGGTGGAGGGCGAGGAAAACGGCAAGAAAACCTACCGGATCACCGCCGCGGGCCCCACAACCTCCATTCGTGAGGAACCCTACCAGGCGGACTTAATCGCCAAGTTCGGCCTGCGCGGCGTGATCGGCAAGGGCGGTATGGGCCTCAAGACCCTCGGAGCGTGTGAAAGCCACGGCGCGGTGTATTTGCACGCCGTCGGCGGCGCAGCACAGGTCTACGCTGCGTGTATTCTAGGCGTCGAGGCGGTCTACTTCAAAGAGGAGTTCGGCTCCCCCGAGGCCATCTGGGTGCTACAAGTCAAAGACTTCCCCTGCATCGTCACCATGGACTCCCACGGCGGCTCTCTGCACGAGGAAGTCCAAGCCAGCTCGCTGGATAGGCTCAAAGCGGCACTGGGTTAGGCCGCTCCATT
>JANNDD010000639.1:0-2634 GCA_031387365.1 Armatimonas sp.
GCGATTGAAATCTTCATAATAATCTTTCTTTACTTGCTCAAAAAGGGACGGACGGCATCGGCGAGGATTTTATAGCCCTCGGCATTGAGGTGTAGCTTGTCTGTGATAAAGAGCTCAGGGCGTGGCTCGTGGCTCGGGCCAAAGAGCTTCTCGCGCACCGGGATAAAATCCACGCCATTGCGCTGGCAGAGCCGCTGGATAATCGCGTTGGTTTCGACCACGGCATCGCGCTGCGCCCAGCGGCTCGGGCTACTGGTCAGCTCGATAAACGAAATCCGAGTGGCGGGCAGGAGCTGGCGCATCGTGAGCACAAAGTCGCTGAAGTCCTGGGCCACTTGGCGTGGTGTGCGCTTGGCATTAATATCATTGGTGCCTGCAAATAAAACGACCTGGCGCGGCTGATAGGGGCGCAGAATCCGAGGGGCGAAGTGTGTCGAATCCGGGAGCTGAGAGCCACCAAAGCCACGGTTGAGTGTGCGATAGCCAGGGAAGTCTTTGTCGAGGCTCTTCCACAGCTTGATGGTGGAGCTCCCCACAAAGACAATGCCGCTGGGCAGGGGTCTGCGCTTGCGGTCTGCGGCCTCAAAGGCCGCGATCTCTTTCTCCCACTGTTTGGGGTTTGCTTGCATGTTTTCTTAGTTCTCCATCGCTTTGGCGATTGCCTGCTCCTGTGTCAGAGCGCGGCCCTGCGCGTAGGCAGCCTCGAACGCCGCGTCACCCAGGGCCTTGCGTGTTTCTGCAAGGTGGTGGTCGTGTCCTTTTTGTATGCTCGTCGGAACCGCCGAGCCGATTTCATCGCGTAGCGCCTGTGCAGCTCCCCATAAAACGGCGGCTTGGTGAGGCTTACCCTCACTCAGGCAGAGATTCGCAAACGAATCGAGGCAGATCACCATGCCGTTCTTATCCCCAATCTCGCTGCGGGTACGGAGGCTCTGCTGGTAGTAGCCTCGTGCGGTGGCGTTATCGTCTTGACGCATAGCGACATTTGCCAGGTTCAGGAGCGACGAGGCAATTCCGTTTCGATCTCCGAGGGTTTGCTTGATGGTCAGACTCTCTTCATGAAAGAGCTTCGCCGCCGCAAAGTCCCCCTGCTGGTGCGCGATATTTCCCAGGTTGTTGAGGGAGATTGAGATTCCGCTCTGATCTCCGATCTCTCGCTTAATGGCTAGGCTCTCTTCATGGAATGCTCGGGCAGTGTCGTGGTCGCCTTGGAAGAAGGCGGCATTTCCCAGGTTGTTGAGCGAGCCACCGACACCCTTCTTGTCACCGATCTCTCTACGGATCTCCAGGCTCTGCCGATTGTAGCTCTCTGCGACATCGTAGTCATTTTGCGTGGCCGCCAGGGTTGCTGCCCCATGGAGCGCATCGGCGCGAGCACGAGTGCGTGCCTCGCCCCCGGGCTGCTCAAGCACCCGGTCGTACCACTCACGGCCCTCTGTCAGGTGTCCTCGCACGAGCCAGAATTTTCCAAGGGCTCCTGCTAGCGCCTGACCCAAAGCCACCGTGTTGGAATCGGTCAGGCAGAACTCCAGAGCCACACGCAGGTTATCGTGCTCCCGCTCTAGGCGTGCATACCAGCTCCCTTGCTCCGGTCCGACAAGCTTCTGCTCTGCTTCTTTGGCGAGGGCCAGAAAGTAGTCCCGGTGCTGGTCACGTGCTGTCCTGCCCAGGCCGCTGTCTAGCAGGCGGTCCCGGGCGTACTGCCGAACCGTCTCCAGGAGACGGTAGCGGGCATTTCCCTCGCGCTCCTCGTAGGTTACCAGGCTCTTATCCACCAGCAGTGTCAGCAGATCCAAAATCTCCCAGGATTCGAGCTCCTCGCTTGCACAGACAGCCTCCGCTGCCCGCAGTGTCCAGCCTCCCGCAAAGACCGCAAGATGGCAGAGAAGCACCTGCTGGCTCTTTTCCAGAAGGTCGTAGCTCCAGTCAATGAGTGCGCGCAAGGTCTGCTGGCGGGGTAGCGCTGTCCGAGAGCCTCCCGTAAGCAGGCGGAAGCGGTTGTCTAGGCGCTCTTCGATCTGCTCGATAGGCATTGCTCGAACCCGTGCCGCTGCGAGCTCAATGGCAAGCGGGATGCCGTCAAGACGGTAGCACACCGAGGCCAGCGCCGGAGCGTTTTGGTTCGTCACCGTGAAGTCCTCTTTGGCCGCCACCGCTCGCTCGATAAAAAGGCGTACGGCTTCAAAGTGCGAGAGACTCTCTGCCGTGTAGGTCTTGGAGGGCTGGGGAAGGGAGAGCGAGGGGACGCGGTAGGTGCTCTCTCCCGTGATTCCGAGGGCTTCTCTGCTACTGGCCAGAATACGCAGGTGCGGGCAAGTCTTGATCAGGGTATCCGTGAGGCGTGCGGCAGCCTCAAGCACGTGCTCACAGTTATCTAGCACGAGTAGGAGCTGCTTGTCCTTGAGGGTGCGACTGAGCGTCCGGGTAATTGCCTCGCCAGGCACTTCCCTGACTCCCAGCACCTCGGCCAGTGTCTGAGGAACGAGCGCGGGATCGCTCACCGAGGCGAGCTCCACAAGCCAAGCTCCCTTGGGATACTGCTCCAGAGAGTCAGCCGCCACTTGTAGCGAGAGGCGTGTCTTGCCACAGCCTCCAGAGCCCGTGAGTGTGAGCAGAGGAGAGTGTTGTAGCTGC
>JANNDD010000643.1:0-6174 GCA_031387365.1 Armatimonas sp.
CTACGGCAAGTCCGTCACCGACGCCTGCCTGGGTTGGGATGATACCGAAGCGCTCCTGAGTCGTCTGCACGGGATGTTCTAGGCTCGATTAGATTACTAGGGCTTGAAAAGCTTGCTCGTAGAGCCAGTGCCCGAAGTCATTGGGATGGTTGATGTTGTTGCCCAGTAGCGACGGCTGGTCTTTGCGCTTTAGCACAAGCTCCCACGTGCTGAACACATCCACGTAGGCACAAGCCGCCTCGCGGGCTGCTTGCTTCGTCGCCGCCGCGAACTGCGCCATACGGTGCGTTCCATAGTGCCAGTGGTCGTTGGGGGGAAACGCCGAGAACAGCACCACACTTGCGCCCTTGCGCTCGCCAATCAGCTTCGTCAGTGTGACCAGATTATTCTTGAAGACTTCTGGCTCCGCACTTCCCCGGTTGTGGTCGTTCATTCCAAAGCCGACAAGCACCAGATCGGGCTTATCACACGTTCCTAGCGTCGTTACGGGCCGCAGCGCCTCCGGTTTCTTATCGAACCAGTCAATGCCCTGCCGCGACGTGTACCCGGAGAGGGAGAGATCCTCAATGGTAATTGCCGCCTTCGGAAACTTCTTGCCAAGAGACGCCGCCCAGCGCCACTGAAAGCGCAGTGCGTCCTCCGATGCCTCCCCACCCGCTGTGATGCTATCGCCGTAGCTGACTATCTTAAACGCCCCACCTGTCTGTAGCTTCTTCTTCACGGTACTCAGTGCGCGGCTCTGGCCGTTGCGCCGTGCCCATGGGGTTTTAGTGCTGGCCTTGTAGTCCACCCAGACAAACCACGGGTGGTTGGTGAAGCCCGGAAACTTCGTATGGTCAAAGTCCTTTTGGCCATAGAGCATATTGGTCGCAAAATCCGGAATGCGTGAGCCCGGGGTGCGCGCCAGAGTTCCCTTGACATAGTCCACCACGTAGTCCTGCCGCTCGGTGTAGACAATGCTACCAGGCTTATCGGGCAAGAACGTACTACGCACTCTCACGCTGCCCTTCGTCACACGTTCCACACAAAACCTGCCCAGATCCGTGTGGGTGAGCACAAAGCTTTCTCCAAAAACATCCATGTCAGACCATGTTGTACCCGGAATTAATCGTTTATGTCGCTCCTAGACTGTCTCGCCAGCAACTTGAGTAGCTCTTTTGCAGCAAGCTCCGACGACTGGGGATTCTGCCCGGTAATGAGCAGTCCGTCGCTGAGGACATAGGGCTGCCAGTCCGCTTTTTTGGAGTAGTTGCCCCCGTTTTGTTTGAGCATATCCTCCACCAGGAACGGGACAATTGCGCTTAGCCCGACAGCCTCTTCTTCGGTATTGGTAAAGCCCGTTACTTTTTTACCCTGCACTAAGGGAGTGTGATTGACCGCCTTGACATGCTTCAAGACACCCGGCGCGTGGCAGACAGCGGCAACCGGCTTCCCCTGCTCCACCATCGCTTCGATCAGCGCGATGGAGGAAGGATCTTCGGCCAGATCCCATAGTGGCCCATGCCCACCAGGATAAAACACGGCATCGAAATCATCGGCATCGAGCTCCTGAAGTTTTTCCGTGTGGGCCAGAGCATCTTGTGCCGTAATATCTTTTTTGAAACGGCGTGTCGCATTCGTCTGGGCAGCTGGTTCGTCGCTCTTGGGATCCAGCGGTGGCATCTCCCCAAGCGGCGAGGCTAGTGTCAGGTCCGCACCCGCATCCATAAAGACGTAGTAGGGGCTTGCAAACTCCTCAAGCCAGAAGCCTGTCTTGGCGCCCGTGTCGCCGAGCATGTCGTGCGACGTTAAAACCATGAGAATTTTTTGCATAGGAAAACTTCTTATGCGGAACGACAGTCGTAGGTTCCCTCAGATCAGCTGCTACGGACTGCACTTGCGCACGCGTGAGCAGGCCGTCGCCACTTCACCGTGAGATCTGCAATCGCCGAAACGCTAACAGGGTTCCCGGTTCTGTGCCGCCGGTTGGAAACCGGCGTCTGCAATGGCGTTCCGCCGCGAAGCCCGTGCCAGGCTGGGGAACTTCCCCCCTAACCCCCGCCCAGCGGGGGAACAGGCTCCCCCGTCGGACGGGGGCGGCATTGTACCCACACCACGCGTGCGCAAACTCCGTCAAAAGTCCCATGGTTAGGACGTGCAAGTCGGATAGAGTAAGCCATGAAAGAATCCGAGTTCGTTAGGCGGCTTCGGCAGGAAGTGGGACACTGGCACGAGGAGGGCCTTGTGGATGCAAGCCTCGCCGAGCGCTTGCTGGCACGTTACGACGGCCAAGACGGCCCGGCACGCAGCAAGATCGCGGTGGTGCTCTCGTTTCTGGGGGCACTACTGATTGGAATTGCCATGATTGTCTTTGTGGCGTCGAACTGGGCGGTGATCCCTGGAGCGGCAAAGCTGGGCGGCCTGCTTGCCGCCATGATGCTCTCCTACTGGGGCGGTTACCGGCTGCGCTATGTAGGTGAGAGCTACCGGGGTACAGGCAATGCGCTGCTCTTTTTGGGGGTGCTGCTCTATGGCGCGAGCCTCTTTCTGGTGGCGCAGGCGACCCACATCAACGCCGAGGCACCGTCGCTGCTGGTGCTCTGGGCAGTCGGTGTCCTGCCGCTGGGCTGGCTGTTAGAGTCTCGTGCAATGCTCACGCTGGGCCTGCTGCTGCTCACAATGGCGTTGGGCTGGGAGGCCGCGTTCTGGTACGAGGGAGTGGGCGGGTTCTGCGCGGTCTTTCTGCTCTGGAGCGTGCTCCTCGTCGCATTAGGTAGGTTGGTTCCCCGCTTCGCAGGTCTCGCCGAAGGGCTTGGGGTGTTTGTCGTCTTAACCGTCCTTACGGTCTTAGCCGATGTGGGGCTTGGGATGTTCTCCACACACAGTGCCGAGTGGGAATATCTTGCGGCAGGTGGCCAGCTCCGCGTGGTGCTTCTGGGAGCCGTGACACTGGCAACCACCGTGGTTCTGCTCTTTCGGTGTGGACAAGAGCCGCTGGAGCGGGGTGAGGGGCTGGGACTGCTGGCGCTGACACTGCTGGCAGGCGGCTTGCTCGTTGGCGGTGGCCTCGACGAAGCACTCCTGCGAACGGTCTTTAATATTCTCCTGCTGATCGTGATAGTGGGGGTGCTCTGGATTGGCTACGAGCGTCGGGAGCCGGGCTGGGTGCAGCTGGCGCTGGCGTTCTTCGCGCTGGAGGTACTGAGCCGCTATGTCGAGCTGCTCTGGCAGAGCCTTCCGATGGAGGTTTTCTTCCTCAGCGCGGGGATCGTCCTGCTGGGCGGCGGGCTTGCGCTGGAGCGAGTACGCCGCACGCTGCTGAAAAAATTGGCGGAGAGGGAGTAAGACGATGCTGAGTTTTCCAAGAGGGTTCGCGCTGATCGTGGCGCTCCAAGCGGCAGTGGTGCTCGGGCTGCTGGGAGTGAGGCAACTCACGCTCCGCACGGGGCAGTCGGTTCTGCTGCGCGTTGAGCCGATAGACCCCGTGGACTTCTTTCGCGGCGAGTACGTGGTTCTGAGCTACAGTGTTTCGGAGTTGCAGAGTGGGTGGATTGAGAGACCACCGCTGGTAAAAGGCGAGACGGCCTATGTGTCTCTGGGCCGCAGTGGGCGCTTTGTGGAGCGCACGGAAGTCTCCCGCACGCCGCCCAAAGATGCCTTCGCCTTTCTGAAAGGCACGGTCACCAGTGCCGACAAGACTCACTGTCGCGTGGAGTACGGCATCGAGAGCTGGTTTGTCCCCCGTGGGAAAGGCCCAGAGCTGGAGCGCGAAGGCCGCCGCAAAGACCGTCAGCTTGTCGCGGAAGTGGCGGTGGACACGCAAGGGCACGCTGTCTTAAAAGCCGTGACGGTCGAGCCTAAACGCCCCTGAAGACACTCGCAGGTCACCGGCGGCTTTGCTGGATAAGCGGCGCTTCTTTTGGGATGAGATAGCGCTCCAACTCATCGTGGGCGGAGGCGGCGTTTTGGGACTCTTTGGCCACACTTCGAGCAGATTCCGAGAGAGCCGCAAGAGCTGTGGCATCTAGTGTTCCCGATTGCTGAGCGGCAATCGCATCCCGAAGGGCGGCGATCTTGGAGAGAATCTCCTCGCGGAGGACGGCAGCGCGGCGGCCCACGAGCGCGGATTTTTCCTGGCTCTCCGCACGCTGTTCCGCAGACTCAGCCTGACGTAGGAGCGAAGCTGCGATGACAGCGTCGGTTTCCGTGGTGGCGCGCTCGGTGAGCTCCTGCGCCTGCACTCGTAGCAGGCTGGTGTCCTGTGGCTCGATCACCACGGCTGGTAGAGCATCAATGGCCTCTCCTAGCGCGGAGAGCGCCTCGCGTACCTTGAGGGCTGTCGCCTCATTGGCCTCGACCAGCACCGCATCACGGGCCAGCTGCAAGTAGGCTTTTGAGAGCTCGTCCTGGCTACGGCCAATCATGTCCTCCACTTCTTTGGGAGAGAGTGCCCTGTGAGCGTTGCGAAAGACAAACTCAGCAATGGGACCATGGGCAAGAAACCACAGCGCGGTTGTGCCCGCGCCAAAGACAGAAAATCCCAGTGCCGCGTCACGCAGGGACGCCCCCACGACAACGCCGGTAAGTGCGACAAAGATCCCCCCGAGGAGCATCGTTACCGATGCAACTCCCTTGGTGCCCATTGCCGACGCCGGCGCGGCCAGCGCGGCTTGCTCCTCAGTGAGATCCATTCCCTGTGCCCAGTAGCTTCCTATCTTCCCCAACTGTGGCTTTGGGATCGGCTCGTCCACCTGCGGCTCCCCGAAGCCCTTGGCGGAGCGCCGTCGGACGAGCTCAATATGATAGCGACTGCTCAGGTCCTGCGGAAAGATATCCATGACGTATTATAGCCGCTGATTTCTAACCGGCAGCTCCTTCAGAAATTCTTCATAAAATGCGTCTAAACTCCGTTTGATGAAAGTCATGCAACCCCCACCCCCGCGCCGTCGGGGAATAAACGCTCCGATGCTGCAGGAAACGGCCAAGCCTGAGGTCAAGACCGATGTGTCGAAAGACACAAAAGACGAAGCTGCGATTCCGTGGTACGCCACACTCTCGCGCGGTCTGGCAGAGGCCAAGCGCACGGGAAAGCCTATTTTGTTTGTGAGCGCCGCGCCGCACTGTGCGGGCGTCTCGGGCATGTGGTGACCGGGCAAAGTCACTATGGACAGGAGTTTCCTGTGCCACCCCGAGGTTGTCGCTGCCGCAAAGCAGTTTGTTTGTATTCGGCTGACGTCCTACGAGGACGAGACCGAGAAAAAGTTTGTCGCCGCTCTTGGGGGCCGCGAGGTCGCTAACACGGCGTTTGCTATTCTCACGCCCGAGGGAAAGCAGGCCCTACGGGGGCGTGGTCCCGGTCGTGGCCCGCGAGATTTATTCCCCGATGCTCCGGCGATGGGTAGGGGAATGGAAGCTCTCGCGGCGACGTTTCCCGACAAAGTGGCGGAGGGTAAGCCTGCGCTTCCCATCACGCTCAACGTGAAAGTCGGGCTTGCCGTGGCATCGGCGGACTTGCTGCCACTTGTGCTGGTGCTCGCCGAAAATCCCAAACGCCTTGCTGAGCTCGAAGCGAAAGTGGCGGAGCTGGCTTGGAACAAAGAGTTTGCCGGGCGCTTCACCTACGCCAGCACGGTTGAGGCCAAAGAGCTGGCAAAGCTCACGGGCAACACGCTCAAGGAGGGCGTCTTACTCATCGAGCCGGATGTCTTTGGGATGACTGGGAAAGTTGTCAAGGAAGTACCAGGGAGCCAGCTCGCCAAGCTCACCGAGGCATTTCAGGCAACCCTCAAGACCCATGTCAGGCTCACCAAGACTCGCCGCGAGCTGGCCGACCGTGGCCTCAAAGAGGGAATCTACTACGAGACCGGGATTCCCGTCAGTGGCCAGGGTGAGGCCAACGACCGTGCCCGCTACAAGCAGATGCTCGATTTCTACAAAAAGAAAGACTGACAAGACCCAAAGACTAACAAAACTCTCCGAGTCACGGAGTGGCAGTGGGCTTCATGTGTTATTCATCCTTGAGCGCGGCAAAAGTTTGCTGGGAGTAGGCGAGGTAGTCGAAATCACCGCCTGAGCCGCGCAGGCCGTGTTGCACCAGTGCCCACGCCGCCTCGAAGAAGCGCACTACGTTTTTCATCTGCTCCAGGCTTGCCAGATCGCTCGGATCCGAGTAGCCATAGGCGGCGAGTAGTGCTT
>JANNDD010000646.1:0-6139 GCA_031387365.1 Armatimonas sp.
GGTATCCGCTAGACCAGAGAACAGAGGGATGCGCCGCAGCATCCCCTCGATTACACCAGACATTTGGAGCTACTCTTCGCCACCGTCGCCGCTCGACGAGGCACCGCCCTCTTTCTCGCCGCCTGTGTCTGGTTTGGTTTCTCCGCCACCGGAGTCACCCGTGGACGCACCGGGTTCCGTGGTATCTTCCGACCCCGCCCCCTTGGAGAACCAGATCTTCACGGTAGAGCCAGGAAGAAGCTTACTCCCCGAGCCGGGGGACTGTTTGACCACCTGATCTGCCGGAGCTTTACTCGAAATCTCACTCTTGACCACATGAAAGCCTGCGTCAATGAGGGTCTGTTCCGCGGAGGCAATATCATCCCCAACTACTTTGGGTATCAGGATCTTGCTACTGATACCGCCCCCACTAGAGGGCTTTGTGCCGCCACCGCTGGAGGATCTCCCATTGCTGGATTTACCTGAGCCCGACTTGCCACCCGACTTCCCATTTTTCTTTGTGTCTGCGCTCGACTTGGGAGCAAGAGCCACTTTGGCGGACTCAAACAGCTCCGTCAGCTTATTGGTGCTTTTGTTGTAGGTGTAGCCACCGTAGCCCAGGCTTCCCAGCACTAATACCGTCGTGATGGGTTTCTTATAGGGCAGGAGCATGTCTGAGAGGCTGGGGCGCTGGGCACGGGCCTCTTTGGCGCGGTTGCGGGAGTCCTCAGAGATACTGCGAGGGCGAGAAGGGTTTCCACAGAACGGCCCATCAAGTCGCCCGTAGAGATTATAAACATGCACGACCACTTTATGCTTGACCCGCACTTCACCAAAATCCGTGAGGTAGTTGGCCCAGGGTTCGATTCCCTTGAGCACCTTGGCAACTTCGGAGGACAGCAGAATATGGTCCTCATCGCCCAAGTCCATCACTCGCTGTGCCATGATGATGCCCTCACCCGCGGCATCAGCGTTATGGTTCATGTCCTCAACGAGGGTAACTTCCCCGGCATGGACACCCATACGCATTTTTATATCCGTCCCAATAGTCTGCTTCATCTCCGCAGCATTGTATTTAAGATGCTGATGGATCTGCAGTGCGCAGCGTAGCGGTGAGAGCAGGTCTTTGAAGAAAAGCAGGGCCATACCATCGCCAGTTGGTCGTGCAATAAAGCTGTCCGTATCGGCGCGTGCTGCGATGACTTCGGGCATCTCCTGCACCATACGAGAGAGCTCTTTCTGAGCGGCGACTTGCTGCGCCGTCTTGAAACGGCTGAAGCCAACGATGTCCATAAATAAGACATAGGCTCGTCGGAGCGACGGTGTCCGCTCGACGACATCGGTCAGCGGGGCATCTTGTGGTGCATTTTCCAGACTCATAATTGCGTTGATCCCTCAGAGTTACCCTGGTAAGGATAATGGGTTATACCATAAATCAATTACCTGATTCACAGGTTTCTCTCTGTTATCGGTAGTTACTGCCTGCCAATATACCTGCTAGACGTACCAGTGAGCGGAGAGTTCAGGTAGAATAGGGGGGGTATGCGATGTCCTTACTGTGCTACACTCGATAAAGATCATGTCCTCGATTCCCGCCCGATACGGGACGGGGCGGCTATTCGGCGACGGCGTGAGTGTGAGTCCTGCCTAGGGCGCTTCACTACTTTTGAGGAAGTCGAGGAGCTGCGTCTGACGGTGCTGAAGAGCAACGGGACACGGGAGCCCTTTGAGCGCAGTAAGCTCCGCCGGGCCATTGAGCTGGCTTGTAAGAAGCGTCCTGTTTCGGACGATGCCCTCTCCCAGCTGGTTGAGGAACTGGAGCGCCTGCTCTACACCCGCGCCGAGCGGGAAGTGCCCTCCCAGGTAATCGGTGAGCTCTTAATGGAAAAACTCCGCGCTCTGGACACCGTCGCCTACGTCCGCTTCGCCTCCGTCTACCGCCAGTTCGAAGATGTCCGCGAGTTCCGCGAGCTCGTCGAGCGCTTGCCCAAATAGCCAGCCCCTCTCAAAAAGTGAGGATTGCGTATCACCAACAAAAATCCCCGGAGGCCGTCCCCCGGGGATTTTTCTCTTTTCTCTTTGCGGCTACGCCTACGCGAGATCTCCGAGCTTACGGTGCAGCGTCTCACGCGCACGAAACAGGCGGGACTTTATTGTTCCTATCGCGAGTCCCGTTTCTTGGGCAATCTCCTCGAAAGAGCGGCGCTGAGCATAGTACAGTTCACACAAGGTACGCTGATGGGCAGGCAGGGATTGCAGAGCTTTTGTCAGGCGCTCACGACGCTCCTCCTGCTCCGCTCGATCCATCACAATCGTTGCAGGGTTCTGGGTTTCGTCAGTGCGCAGGATATTATCTCCACAGGTTTCCACTACGGTTTCGAGTGATGCCTGCACGGGCTGGCGACCTTTCCGACGCCATGTCTGGTAGACAACATTGATCGCGACGCGCTTGATCCAGCCGGGAAGGGTTTGGATATTATTGCAGGAGTTGATCACGCGAAAAACATGGAGGTAGATGTCGGTTGCGAGATCTTCCGCATCCTGGCGATTCGATGCCATCCGACTGGCCGTCGAAAGAATAACAGACTTGTAGCGCGACATCAGATTGTGGCGGGCTTCCAGGTCACCGTTTTGGCTTCGCTGGAGGAGCTCATGGGCAGAGGAGCGCTCCAAAGAGGAGGTGAGAGGGCGGTGAGAGGCTAGAGAGGCAGAATAGGTCATGCTTGCTTTCATCGTTTTTCTCCGTGGATCTGTATGGGATGGGAAAGTAAGAGAGTTTCACATCCGAGTCCAACAATGCGTTGTTGTTGGGTGATTTTGATAACCTTTCGATTGTCGTCCTGACATCGCGATCACTGTCAGAACGACGTAGATACGAGGATTTGTTGTGTTCGATATATTCTTCGTCAATTTGCTTTCGCTGAATGGATCTGCTTTAGCGCCTGGTTTCCGTTTCGGTGAGGAGTCTCTTCCCCTCCTCCCAGAGGCCGGATACCGGGTCTCTAAAATATTTTTGACGAAAACGATATTTTCATACTTTTTTCATATTTTTCACCTTTTTCCTTAAATGTGTCTCTATAGACTTTCAGGGGCTTATCTAGGGTTCCGTGGGATATTTCACAGGTAATTATTTCGGTATATTTAGGTTGGAATCGTCTATAACAAGGCAGACGAGCACGATGCGAGGCGGGGTATACTGAGAAACGCATGAAGAAGTCTCTGTGCCTTTTGACCGTGGCGGCGCTCGCGCTCAGCGGTGCTTCCTGTCCCTTCAAGAAGAACACCCCGCCTCCCTCTCCTGAGGTGCCTGCCGCCTCCCCCCGCCCGGCCACTCCCGCGCCGTTTGATACCGCGCTCTTTGCACCGCTCTCGCCGCGTGCGCAGAACCGCCGTATTCCGGTAATTATGTACCACGATATTGTGGCAACCAAGAAGCAAAAGACTGTCTTCTTTGATTGCACTGCCGATGAATTTCAGGAGCAGATCGCCTATCTGGAGGCTCAGGGCGCGAACTTTATCAGTATGGAGCAGCTCCAGCGCCACTTAGTTCGCGGTGATGATGTTCCCGAGAAGTCCGTGCTCCTTACTTTTGACGACAACTACCAGGGCTTTTATGATCATGCTTATCCGATTTTAAAAGAGAAAAATATCCCCTCCGTGATGTTTGTGCACACGGCATTTGTGGGCAAAAAAGACGGGCCACATCCCAAGATGGACTGGGAGACACTGAAACTTCTGGATGCCGAAAAACTCGTGACGATCGGCTCGCATACCGTCAATCACCCGGCAGAATTTGAGAAACAGCCGCTCGATGTCCAGCAGACCGAGCTCTACGACGCTAAAAAGACGCTGGAGGCGGAGCTGGGGCACCCTGTTACCTCTATCGCCTACCCGGAAGGACGTGCGGATGGGGAGACATTCTCGCTGGCGCAGCAGATCGGCTATACCCTAGGCTTCACGGTGGAAAATGGCCCCGCCGAGCAGTCTCCGAGCATCTTAGCTGTCAATCGCACCATCCACACGCGTCTGGAGAAGGTCTGGGAGGAGTGTCAGAAGGCTACTCTTGAGGTACCTGCTGCACTCTTTGAGCGGGACTTGATTGAGTCGCCGGTCACTCTGGAGACGGGAAAGTTTGACGGAGTAGGGCTTGTTCTTGTTAAGGGCGGCAAGCCACTCACCGTGCGTGCCACCGACACGGGGCGCAAGTCCGTAGGGGAGTTCATCCGCGACACTCCCTCTACCGTGGCGGGGATGAACGGGACATTTTTTGTGAATGCGGACCTGCGCTCCGTGGACAACGCCTTGATTGGGCCGTGTCGCACCCAGATCGAGAGCCTGTTCTTTGCCGATGAGGATAAGCAGCGTCTGCCGCGTATCTGGAACCGCCCCCTGGTGGTCTGGGGGCCTAAAAAGATCGCTATTGTTCCTTTCAATCCCTATGCGAATAACGATGAGGTGAGCGTGATATCCTTGATGGGGGACGCGACGGATGTCTTTCTCGGGGGGGCGTGGATTGTTCACGAGGGGGTTGCGCGTACGAAAAAAGAGATTGTCTATGCCGCCCGCGACTACAACGACCCTCGTAAGCGTGCCTTTTTTGGGGTGACGGACAAGGGCGAGCCGGTACTGGGAGCCACTCTAGAAGTCGTGACCACGGAGATGATGGCGCGCGGTGCCGCCGCTGCCGGAGTTCATGAGGCGGTCTTGATGGACTCGGGGTTCTCGACGAGCATTGTCTACGACGGCAAGATTATCGCCACGGGCCACACCGCCAAAGACCTGCCCTCACGCCCCGTACCCCATGCAATTCTGGTGAGTGGCACACTCCAGGCTCCCACGGATCCTGCGACTCTCAAGATACTCCAGAGCGCCGAGGCCGCCGTGGGGCTGATATCTGCGAATGAGGCCCAGTCTCATGCGCCTGTCGGCGCTCGGGCAGCGGGCGATAAGCCCGAGCGAAAGAGGCGGCGGCGGTAACTGTCGCCCAATGGAATTGGGCGTCTTTAGTGGCTTCGTTCCTCAGCCGCAAAGCCCGTGCCGGGCTGGAGATTGGTAGCCCGGCACGGGCTTTGCGGCACGTAGTGCCATTGCTGACGCCGATTTCCAATCGGCGCTTACTTCGGATCGTAGCTCTTGGAACCCTCGGTGGGAAGCGGCACGACCCAGATCTGACGGAACTCCGTGGGGTTGTGATGGTCCTGCAGATAGATCGGGCCGGGCTTGTCTATGGGGCGGTCGCCGCGAATTCCAGTTGCCCCCTGAATCTCGGTATTGTTCTGCACCAGAATCCCGTTTTGTAGCACCGTCACACGGGCTTTTTCCGTGAGCTTACCGTCCACAAAGCGAGGAGCACGGAAGATAATATCGTACGTCTGCCAGGAGAGCGGAGGCTTGCAGGCATTGACGAGCGGAGCTGCCTGGTTGTAGACCGCGCCACAGTCGCCGGTGCCAGGAATCTTCAGCCCCGACGAGTCCAGCACTTGAATCTCGTACCAGCTCTGTAAGCCCACGCCAGAGTTACCCCGGCCCTGGCCTTTACCTTCGGGGACATAGGGAACCTTGAACTCGACATGGAGCAGAAAGTCGGTAAACTCCTGCTTGCTGACTATATTGCCTTTTTGGGAGACCATCGCGCCCTTGACCACGCCCCAGTCCGCATCGGATGTGGAGCCAAACTTGCGCCAGTTCGCTGCCATTTCCTCCGGCTTGCCCGAGAAGAGCACGATGGCTCCGGGAGGCGGAGGAACGGGCTTGGGCTGTTTTGCCTTCGGATCGGGCGGGAGATAGGGCGACTGCTGAAGGGCCGCCAGTGCGAGAAGAGGGAGTACATTCATCGTGGAGTTATTTTACCTGGTATTTCCTGCCGTCGTCGGACGGCCCTCGCCGCGCAGGCAGCAGTTTTGGAGGCAGACGTCCGGGTTGGGGCCGCGTGTGCCGATGGTCAGGCGGAGGGGAGAGTCGGTGCTGCGCTCGGCAACTAAGTCGTGGATCATCTGAATGAGCTTCGGGTGCGTCCCCGCCGTTCCTGCGCGAATAAACGCGATACCCAGCTCCTCGGCGAGGTGCTTGGCCTCGTAGTCTAAGTCGTAGAGCACTTCCATGTGATCCGAGACAAAGCCTAGCGGAACGACGGCGAGGGGGGGGGGGGGGGGGGGGGGGG
>JANNDD010000649.1:0-7917 GCA_031387365.1 Armatimonas sp.
GGCGGAACCAGAAAAATGTCTCGGCTCCCACACGGAACGTCGCGGGAGGGCCACAAGCCCTGGCCGCCTCGGATTCCCTCCCGCGCTACGGCTTCGCTCTGACGCAGAGCGCCAAGGCACTGGGAGTGAACTTCACCCACACCTCGCCCACACTCGACCCGAAGCTTGCGCCGATCCTGCCCCGAATCGCCGATATGGGCGCGGGTGTCGCCGTGGCCGACTACGACAAAGATGGCTGGCCGGATTTCTATGTCACGCGCTCCGGTGAGAACAGTCAGAACGCGCTGTACCACAACAAAGGCGACGGCACCTTCGAGGAAGTGGCGGAAAAGCTCGGTGTCGCGGAGCTCAATAAAGACGGTAGCGGAACCAGCCAGGGCGCTCTCTGGGGAGACTTCGACGGCGATGGCTGGGAAGATCTGCTGGTCTACAAGTGGGGCCGCGCTGAGCTGTTAAAAAACAACGCGGGCAAGAGCTTCACCCGTGTCACGGAGACAGCCAATCTGCCTCGGTGGATGAACGCCAACACCGCGACACTCCTCGACTACGACCGCGACGGCAAGCTCGATATTCTGCTCTGCGGCTACTTCGATGAGCAGCACGATCTCTGGCATCTCAAGACCACCAAGATCATGCCCGATGCTCTTAACTTCGCGTCGAATGGTGCGACAAAGCACTTACTGCACAACGAAGGCAACCTCACGTTCCGCGACACCACCCAAGAAGTCGGGATGACGAATCGCTCCTGGCTACTGGCCGCTATCGCAGCGGATCTACGTGGCACCGGCTACCCCGATCTCTTTCTGGCATCGGACTATGGCAAGCCGGAGCTATGGCGCAACAACAACGGAAAAAGCTTCACCCAGATCGGCGACGAAGCCGGGATTCGCAAGCAGTCCAAGAGCGGAATGAACGCCGCATTCGGGGATATCTACAACGATGGCCGCCTCTCGGTCTACATCTCCAATATCTGGGAAGATGGCCAGGTAATGCAGGGCAACAACCTCTGGGTTCCCAAAGAGGGCACCGGAAAGAGCTTAGAGTACGAGAACCTAGCGGAGGCAGTGGGCGTCGAAAAAGGCGGCTGGAGTTTTGGTGCCCAGTTTGGCGATCTGAACAACGATGGCTTCCAGGATCTCTATCTCACCAACGGCTACATCTCCGCAGATAAAGACAAGAGCTACTGGTACGACTACGCCACCATCACCCCCGCGACGGCGGAGATTATCAAGGACGTGGTGAACTGGCCCCCGATGAAGGGCCGCAGCCTCTCGGGCTACCAGCAGAAGCGCGTCTGGCTCAACGATGGCGCAGGGCGTTTTACCGAAGTGGCGCAGGCCGTGGGTGCGACCGATCTCTTCGATGGGCGCGCGGTGGCGCTCGCGGACCTTGATAATAATGGCACTCTAGACGTTCTCGTAGCAAATCAGCGCGGCCCGCTCCTGGTCTACAAAAACCAGGTGGATCCCAAGAACCACTGGCTCATGGTCTCTCTGGAAAGCAAAACCAGCCCCATTGGTGCCGAGGTAACTCTCTTCTGGAAGGGCATGAAGCAGCGCCAAGTGGTCACGGGCGGCGTCGGTTTCTGCGCACAGAACGATAGACGTCTTCATTTTGGCCTCGGCACAAGCTCTGTGATCGAGAAGATGGAAATCCGCTGGCCAGGCGGTAAAATAACGACGGTATCTGCACCGAAAGCGGACCAAATTCTTACCGTCAAAGAAAGCACTCCTTAAAGCAATGACACCCGCTATTGCCTACGATTCCCCTAGCCGCCGCCGTGGCTTTCAAATAGACAGCAAGTATGTTGCGCCGATCCTGATCAGCTGCATCTTGCTCCTAGGACACTTCTCCACGGGCATGCTCGCCGACTGGCGAAAAACCGCACTCTGCATTATTGTCAGTATTGTCACCGAAGCCCTTTTTGGTTATCTCACTGTCAAGAAGATGCCGCATCTGGCAAGCGCCTATGTCTCGGGCATCTCCTGTGGAATCCTGGTGCGCTCGACGGAGTGGTGGCCCTTTCTTGTCGCGCCCGCCCTGTCAATCATCAGCAAGTACGTGATCCGCGTAGATGGACGCCATCTCTGGAACCCGTCGAATCTGGCAATTGTCCTTCTCTTGCTACTCGCACCCGAGTCTATGTACACCCTGGGTTTCCAGTTTGGCAACCATGCCCTGGCGGCAATCGTGATCTGGATTCTAGGCTCGGTAATTATCTATCGCCTCAAGCGCTTCCATATCTGTTTTACCTACATGCTGTGCTTTGCGCTCTTCGCCCTGCTTCGCGCCGCACTCCACAGCGATATGGCGTTCGGCCCCGCTCTGCGTTATGAGTTCGCTCCGCTGACGAGTGCCATGTACCAGCTCTTTGTGTTCTTCATGATCACCGACCCCAAGACCACGGTGCATTCGAAGAAAGGCCAGATGCTGGTGGCTTTTCTGGTGGCGGCAGCGGAGTTTGTGCTCCGGCAGTGGGGTAAGGACTGGAATATTCATATCGCCAGCCACGCTCCTTACTTCGCACTCACCCTGATGGGGCCTGCCGCCAACCTCATCGAGATCTATAAAGCACGCCAGGCCAAGAAAGCCGCCCAATAAATTGGGCGTCTAGATGGCACTGCGTGCCGCAAAGCCCGTGCCGGGCTGTAGATTCGGGAGCCCGGCACGGGCTTTGCGGCTGAGGAACGAAGCCACGGCAGACGCCGATTTTACTCGGCGATTAGCGTGGGAAGAGAAACAAAAGCACTTTATCGAAGCGGGCGGCCCAGGACGACTCATTGTGCTGGGCGCCTTCGAACTCCTGGTAGGTAAGCTCGCTCCCCTCTTTCCAGCCTTTTTCCTTCAGCGCATCGCGCAGGAGCCGCGTGTCGGGCAGGGCATTGTCGCCCTCAGAAGTACCAATATCCACCCAGAGTTTCAGGGCGAGCTTCTTGGTGATTGCTTTTAGGATTGCCTTCTCATCCCACCACACCGAGGGCGAGAGAATCGCGAGCTTCCCAAAAATATCAGAGCGCTTAAGCCCCACCCAGAGCGAGATGAGCCCTCCCAGCGACGAGCCTCCCAGCGCGGTGTTTGCCGCATCGGTCTTTGTGCGGTAGGTGCGGTCAATAAAGGGCTTGAGTTCGTCGGTGAGGAATTTGCTATAGATCTCGCCCTTACCGCCACGTCCGCGTTTATCACGTGTCGGAGTGTACTCTTCCAGCCGCGTCGCGCCGGTGTTGTAGATTCCCACGATAATCAGCGGCTCGATCTTACCGGCCACAATCAAGCGTTCGGCGGTCTCGTCGACGCGCCACTCCTGACCGTGGATGAAAGAGGTCGCACCATCGAAGAGATTCTGCCCGTCGTGGAGGTAGAGCACCGGGTAGCGCCGCTCCGGATTTTCGTAGTAGCCAGGCGGCAAGTAGACCAGCACCGTCCGGCGCGGCTTGAGCACTTGCGAGGCGAAGTCGGCATGAAGCCGGAACAGTCCCGTGCGGGTGTGGCGAGCAGGCAGATCTTGCATAAGGAATGCTTGGTTGTCTCTCAAACCATCCGAGTGCCCAATAAGCCCGTTTTACGTCCGTCGGGCTCCACGATGGGTTTGCTCTCCACAGAGATTGCGGCGACGTAGGCAGGGCGAATCAGAATCGTGGTCTTTTCACTCTCATAGCGCAGCGGATCCTGGGCAAGAGTCGCCCAGGCCGCCACCTCAGCGGCAGCCGCATCGGCAGCCTCCAGCTCGCGGCGGAAGCTCCCGCCCGTGGTGTGATAGCAAATCCGAAACTTAGGCATGGGCTAGTGTACCGTAAAATCATCCCCGCGCTGGCACCCGGCACCGTTCGGCGAGAATTATCCCGCGCAGGTGGTCTACAGCGCTCTCAAGAGAATCATTGACCACGGCGTAGTCGTAGTGTGGCTTCTGCGCCAGCTCGTTTCGGGCATCCAGTAGGCGGATCTTGATTTGATCTTCGGTCTCGGTGCTTCGTGCACGTAGGCGACGTTCAAGCTCAGCCAGCGACGGCGGCTCCAAAAAGATGAGAATGGCATCCGAGGCTTTCTTCCGAACGGCAATTCCCCCTTGGACATCAATTTTGAGAATGACGTCGCTTTCCACTGCCCGGTTCTCTTCCACCCAGGCACGGGGCGTGCCGTAGAGGTTGCCCCCATTGACATGGGCGTACTCCAGAAACGCATCCTCGTTGACCATGCTTTCGAACTCGGTGACGGAGAGAAACTGGTACGGGTTGCCCTGGGACTCGCCGGGGCGCATCGCTCGCGTTGTCGCTGTCACACACACTCTAACATCGGGCTGGTGTTCGAGAAGTGCGGCAAGAACGGTGTCTTTGCCCACTCCCGACGGCCCGGAGACCACAAATAAGTTACCTTTTCGCACAACCTATTCTACCGGACGATACAATGCGTCTGTGCATGATGTTTTTGAGGCGCGGCTGGTAGAACGCTTCCGGCAAGGCGATGCCCGCGCGATGGAGACCCTCTTTGAGCTCTACGCGGACCGGGCGCTCGGGCTGGCGATGCGGCTCACAGAGACGCGTGAAGATGCGGAAGAGGTGGCGCAGGAGGCGTTTGTGCGGGCGTTCCGTCATGCGCGCCAGCTCACCGGGGGGCACACGCGGCGCTTCGGCCCCTGGCTCTTTGCCATTGTTCGCTCGATCGCCGCCGACAAGCGCCGCCAGCTCCGCCTTCCCACGTTCTCGCTGGATACCCCAATGGGCGAGGCTCTGGTGAGCTTTGCACGTACCGAGGACGAGGCCATTCGCCGGGCGGAGCGCAAGGCACTCCTAGACGCACTCGAAGCGCTCCCTGAGGAGTATAAGCTCGTGCTGACGCTCTGTGATCTGGAGGACATCCCTCACGCCGAGGCCGCCGAGGTGCTGGGTCGCTCCGTCGCCGCCACGAAATCCCTGCTCTACCGTGCACGCCGTGCGCTCCGTGACGCGCTGGTCGGATGAGTAGAAAATAATCTCCTAATCCGCGACGCCTTTTGTCTGTCCGTTACGTCTTTAATTGTGAATGAACGACGAAACGATCCGTGTGCTGCTCGGCCCGTACGTGGACAACGAGCTGCCAACCGAGGCAAGGCGCCGTGTGGAGGAGGCAATTCTTACCTCGCCCGCGCTGGCCTGGGAGGTGCAAACTCTCAAAATCACGCGCGAACGACTCCGCAGCGATGCCGGAGAAGTCGTGGCGTCGGATGCTTTCCGGGCCAGGGCGCTTCGGGCGCTCTACACCGATAACCCTCATCTTCATACCGAAGACACCGAAACAAAAAACCAAGAAGCCGGGCAGTTTACGTTGCCCATCAAACTCTAAAGGGCAAAACACAATGCAAGCCATTACCGCACGAAAAGACCTCTATGAGGCCGTCCAGACTGTCGGACGCGCCGTTTCCGGGCGCTCGACCCTGCCGATTCTCTCGCATATTCTTGTCACGCCGCAAGGCGGGTCGAACCTGAAGCTCACGGCCACGGATCTGGAGATGTGGGTAGAGTGCTCCCTGACTGCTAGAATTCAGGCGAGCCTAGGCGATATGGAGGAGGCGGGCGGCTTTACGGTTCCCTCGCGCTACTTCACCGAGATTTTGGGCGCACTGCCCGAAGCCGACGTGATTCTGGATCGTCCCGACGGTGGCAATAAAACCCAGCTCCGCTGTGGACGCTCAGACTATAGCCTGCTGGGCCTGCCCGCCGAGGAATTCCCCGCACTACCCGATGTGGAGCCAACGGCGACGATCACCATGGACGCAACCACGCTCAAGGCGATGATCAAGCAAGTGGCGTTCGCGGTCTCCACCGATGAAACCCGCGTGATCCTAACGGGGGTCTTGTTTATCTTCAACGGCAAGCAGATCAAGATGGTCGCCACCGACACCCACCGGCTCGCCGTGCGTGGCGGTGTCGCATCAGCAGGCGAGGGTCAGGGGCAGGCGGTCCTTCCCGCACGCGCCATGAACGAGATCAGCCGGCTGGCAGGCGACGACGACGAAGTGGTGATTGCGTTGGCACAAGGGCAAGCACGCTTTGAAGTGAATAAGAAAAACTCCAACGGCGAGACGGTAGCGACCACAACCCTGATCACTCGGCTTATCGAGGGCCAGTTCCCCAACTACGAGCGTGTCATCCCCAGCGGCCACGACCGCAAGTTAACCTTAGAGACCGCTGAGTTCCAGAAGGCCGTCAAGCGTGTCGCCATTGTCGCCCGCGAGAACGCCAACCGGATTGTTTTAGAGACCGAGGGCGCACAGCTCGCCATGTCCGCCGAGTCTGGCACGATTGGCTCGGCGCGTGATGAGATCGAAGTAGCCCGTGAAGGCGACGATATCCAGATCGCGTTCAATGCCAAGTATCTAGGCGATGTGCTGGCGGCTATCGAGACAGAGGGGGTTGTCCTAGAGCTCACCGAGCCCCTACGCCCTGGCATTCTTCGCCCCATCGGCGACAACGCCGCCGACTATCTCTGCGTCTTGATGCCGATGCAGGTAATCTAATCGCCGCTTAGCCCGCCCAATGAATAGTCATTGGGCGGAGGGTACACTGACGATATGCCTCTTCAAGCAAGACCTCAGACCCGGGCCGAGCGCACAGCCTATGCGGAAACGAGCCACTACGACGATGTGATTGTGTTTCTGGAAGCGCTTAAGCTGCCCATTACCTGGATCGCAACTAGCGACCAGGGCAGAAAAGTGCCGCTGGTGACTCTCGGCAAAGGAAAGCTAAAGGCCTTCGTCCAGGCCAATATCCACGCGGGGGAGGTCGAGGGCAAAGAAGCGGCGCTGATGCTGCTCCGAGACTTGCCAAAAACGCACCCCAAACTTTTAGAGAAACTCACGCTTTTTGTCTGCCCGATCTACAACTGCGATGGCAACGAGAAATGGGGGGATGGCAAGCGCAACCGGGGCTCGCAAGACGGCCCTGAGCTGATCGGCGAGCGGGCCAACGGCGCGGGGCTGGATTTAAACAGAGACTGCATGAAGGCTGAGTCGCCGGAGATGCGTGGCGTTCTGGAACATATTTATCTCAAGCACGATCCGGCGTTGGTTCTGGATCTGCATACCACCAACGGCACACGCCATGGGTTTCATCTGACCTACTCCCCTCCCCTCAGCCCCAACACCGACCCGGACGTGCTGACCTATGTCCGAGACACGCTCCTGCCCACCGTTCGCAAGAAGCTAGAGAAAGACAAAGCCTGGAAACTCTTCGACTACGGCAACACCGAGCGGCGCGGCACAGAGCGCGTCTGGGCGACCTTTGGCGAGGAGCCACGCTACGTCACCAACTACGCGGGTCTGCGTGGGCGGCTCTCCGTGCTCTCCGAGGCGACGAGCTTTCTGCCGTTTGAGACCCGTGTCAAAGTGACCTATGATTTTGTGCTCGCCGTGCTAGAGGAAGCCGCCAAAGACAGCACCAAGATCCAGAAGCTCGTCAAAGACGCTGACAAGCGCCGCCGGAGCGAGCTGGGTGTCCGCTTCGAGATGGCACCACGCGGCACGGAAACCATTCCATTAGAGAAGCCCCGCCCCGAGAGCGAGATTGACCACCGGAAAGCCCCCAAAGAGATCGAGCAAGTCACGCTGCCCATCTGGGATCGCTTCAAAACAACTAAAACACGCCTGGTGCCCAAAGCCTACCTGATTCACGATGATGGCGTGATCGCCCTACTCCAGCGCCATGGAGTTCAGATGAAGGTGCTCGAAGCCCCCTATACCAAACCCGTCCAAGCCTTTGCTGTACGGCAAAAAACCGTCGGACGTGTTGCGTTCCAGGGGCATAAGCAAGTTCAAGTCGAAGGAGAGTGGGACTCCCCCACAACGGGTAATATAGGCGGTTGGATTGTTTCCACCGATCAGCCCCGACAAGCTCTTCTCTTCCACTTACTCGAACCCGAAAGCCTCGATGGACTGGTCGCATGGGG
>JANNDD010000898.1:0-8599 GCA_031387365.1 Armatimonas sp.
TGTAAGCTGCGCTATCATAACTCTGGATTATACTCGCTCCAGTACAAGCAAGGCGGAAAAATAACAATGAAAAAGTGGCTTCTTATAGCACTCATTACTGGGCTGATTATAGGTATCCCTTTGGGGATGGGCTATCTGGAAGAACACGACTGGCCTGCCGATCCCGATCCACTCCCCAAAGTAGTCCAAGAAACGGTGCGTGAAAATCCCTCCTTAGCAGGGGAGGCATTGGTGTACAACTTCGGCAAATGGCTTGGAAATGAGCAGCTCTGGCGCATCACAAGCAAGCCTGAGTTGATCGCCGTGCTTGCCCAACAGCTTCGGCTAACAAAGATAAATACAACGGTCAATATCCCTCCACAGTTCTGGCAACAGCCTCCTTTTTGGTGGAAGCCAGATCCAAAACATAGGTGGAAATTCTTCATGAGCAAAGAATTTAATGCACCATATCGCAATAATGACGGTAGTTACTGGCTTCTGGGCTATGATCAAACAACAGGAATCCTCTATGGCTGGTTCTACGACAATTTTTAAACAGCACCAGACTGTACAATGGGTATCTCCTGCTCCACCGCAGTCAGCCAACCCTCTTTATTCCGCAATTCCCACCGTTCGTTCGTGGCTTTCGATGCGTGATCATCCCCGAAACGTGCTGTGTAGGCAACCGTTGCTTTAGGGTCGCAATAACAGAAGAACTCCAGATCAAAAGCCCAGCGGCGCTTGCCGTCGGCGTCGGGCTCACCGAGCGTTTCGTTGATGAGACGTGAGGGGACAGTTTTACCCTCAGGGTCGGCGACGATCACCGGAGCAATGGTGCGGGTACGGTAGTCGGCGTGCAAAACGGCGATACCAGAGAATGGCTCGCCGGACGGGTTGGTCACGACGAGCCAGCGGATGTTCAAAGAACCGCCCCCATGAACGGGGGCGTCATATTGTCCTCGTGCCTCGGACACAAAGGCCCTCCGGGCCATATTGATTTCCCCATGGGCGGCACGCCCTTCGTGTCGCACAGCGACAAAAAGACGCCCCCCTCCAACGGGAGCGATCACTTGCGATCACCGATAGTCGGCGACGGCGTTTTCGAGCTGCGCTTGGGTGAGGAGACGGAAGCGGCTCTCACGCTTGGTGTGGCGCTCCAGTACAGCGGCCTCGACCGTCAGTCCGTCGGCGAGAGCTGTCTTGAGCCCCTCTTCAGGAGTCGGAGGCTTGGGCGTGTCTTCGTCGCCGTCGTCGTCTAGCTTCTCCGGGAGCGGTGCGAGCTGCGATTTGGCGATTCCCCAAGCCTTCAGGGCCGCTTTGAGGGTATCTTCCAGATTGCCCAGATGTGCATCTTTCAGCGACTCCTCAGCCTGCTCGGCAGCATAGGTCGTTCCCGCCACCACGGCATAGCGGTGCGTATTGCGAAACTCCCCATCGTAGCCCAGCGTAAAGTAGAGATCCTCCCCGGGCTCCTTATTCAGCTCGACAAAGAGACCACGAAATGTCAGGGGGATCGTGTTGTTGTCGTTGTAGATGCGCTTGACGGCGGGCGAGAGGCCAAACCCGACCAGTCGCTGCACACTGACATCGTCCTCGGAGCGCTGAAAGCCCTCACGGTGCGTGGAGTCAATGGCAGCCAGACGGATACTCTCGATATCGCTCTGCTTGCCCAACGCCGACATCATCAGGCGATCGTAGACCTCGTAGACCTTGCGCTGTGTGTGGCGCAGGGTGAGAAGCAGCAAACCGCCATCGTAGCTAATGCCCACCACGGGCGAGCCGTCGCGCAGCCGTCCTTCGACGTACTCATTGCGCTGCTGGAGCGCGTTGTTGAAATCGTAAAAATTATAGGACATAGCTTATCCCTGAACCATCGCGGGCTCGGCAGTCAAAGTAGTCTTGACGATGGCGCGAAGCACGTCTTCTTCAATATCGGCGATCCCCTCCGCCGTAATGGTCTTGGCAAGAGGTAAATACTTGGACGATCCCCCAGTGGCCGCATCCAGATCCGCCGCAATCTCCAGGAGCGTTAGCACCTCCCGAAGCGCCGTGTCACGATCCATCTCACGAAACGGGCCCTTAGTGCGCCCAATGTACTCGAAGGCACCCCGAATCTGCGTGGAGCCCGAGCCCGCCGCCGCGTACTCTGCTGTCTCAAAACGTGCCCCACCACCATCGTAGAAGAACACGCGGCCCTCGTTTTTGGCTTTATCAAACGTGGTCAGGATCGGAATCACAAGCCCGATTCCCTGCATCGCGGCCATCATATTGCCCGCGATGAGCTTGCCGAGCTCGTTGAGCTTGCCGTCGAGGCTCATGGCCTGAAGCTGCGAGCGCTCGTAGTACTTAAAAGCCATCCGCAGATAGCGCACCAGCTCGATGGCCTTGGAGAAGCTACCTGAGATCGAGATCAGGGTGTAGTCATCCAGCGAGAGCACTTTCTCGGCTTTGTCGTACATAATGGCCATCCCGCCTGTGGCCCGCCGATCGCCGACAGTCAGAACACCGTCTTTGTACTTGACGGCAATCACGGTCGTGCCATGGATCGGCCCCTCAGCGAGGCCATTGAGCTGAAATCCAGTGAGTGCGGCAAAGTTGCCGCTGTGAGGTTGTAATAAATCGGTCATTTAGGTTTGTGTCATACGACGTTTTACAGTCGGGCGGCTAAAGCGGCCCACTGTTGCGGCAAGACCCATAAATGGGCCTGGCTCATTGTCCGCTGCGTTGTTCGTAGCGACGCGCGAGGGTAGGATCCACCCGCTTCATGCGCTCTAGCACAAGCGGCGGAATGCGCCTCCCCATGGGATCCCCTTCCTTTGTAGAGGGAAGGGGCAAGGGGATGGGTTCGGGTTTATTGTCCGCTTCGCTGGCGGTAGCGTCTGGCGGCATTGGGATCCACCCGTTTCATCCGGTCTAAGATCCCGCGCGAGTCAGGACGCTTCACATCGGGGGCCTTGGGGCCATCGCCATCTCCCTGGCGACGGATCGGATCCACCGGCGTCGTCGGCTTTGTCAGGCGATCATCGGCACGAAACTCTTCCATAGTTACTTTCCTTCCAAAACAGTGATGAATGCTGCGGGTGTCGCAGCGGCTTCCAGCGCGGCAGCCAGTGCGCGAGGCTCACGCTCTTGAATATCTGCCATCCGAATCGCGGCGCTCTGCTCACCGTGTTCCAGGGTGAAGCCGCCCCAGCTTATCTTTTGCACCGACTCCGGAAACTTGCGCACGGCCAGCCCTCGGGCGATAGCACGCGGCGAGCCCGCGGGTGGCGTGTCTAGCGCAGTGACAATTTCGTCTTCGGTCACCACGCGCCGGATCTTTTCCTCTTGCTCCAGCGCGTAGTAGAGCCCGGCGGCGGGATCGGTGTTGTGGTACTCCAGATCCAGGCTCTGTAAGTAGGGATCGTCCCAGCCGGAGATCCCCTCGGCGTACATAAACCCCTCCAGCAGCGCACGCTTGGCCGCCCAGTCGAGCGTGTCCGAGAGTGAGAGCGGGTCGGTTTCAAGCGTATTTAGCACCTGCTCCCATTCTATCAGAACGGTATCGGTGTCGGGAGAAAGCCCTGTGAAGTGCTCTTTTGCGGCGGCAAGATACGCCCGCTGGACATCTACTGCGCCAATCGTGCCACCGCTCTGACGCTCCACGCACCACTTGAGCTTCTGGTCTTGCGAGACCTGCTTGACGGCCGCCACGGGATCCCGAAGAAGAATGCTCTTTGGTGCAAGGTCTTGCTCGATCAGGCGCAGCACGAGAAGCGTCGTGCCCATTTTTAATAGCGTCGCCACTTCCGCAAAGTTTGCATCGCCGCAGATCACATGCAGCCGCCGGAAGCGCCGCGCATCGGCGTGGGGCTCGTCGCGGGTGTTGACTATCGGGCGGTTGTAGAGCGTATCCACCGAGGCCAGCGTGGTAAAAAAATCAGCGCGCTGGGAGAGCTGGAAGAGCGTGGGCGGGTTTGCTCCCGCATTCTCCATCCCCACTTTCCCCGCTCCGGCGTAGAGCTGGCGCGTGGCAAAAAACGGGAGCAAGCCTTCAAGGACTCGGTCAAACGGGACTTCGCGGCGCATCAGATAGCTCTCGTGGGTGCCGTAGCTCGCACCATGAAAGTCCGTGTTGTTCTTGTACATCGCCACAAGACTCTCAGCGCCAAGCTGCTTCATCCGCCGCTCGGCGAGGCGCTGCATCCAGCGCTCCCCGGCTCGGTCGTGGGCGATGACTTCCCTCAGGCTGGTGCACTCGGGGGTGGCGTACTCAGGGTGGCCGTGGTCGTTGTAGAGCCGTGCGCCGTTGGTCAAGACTCTGTCAGAGCGCACCTCAATATCCGTGGAGTGAGGCCGCCCCGTCTGCTCGAACTGGGCATCGTTGGGGTCAATGGAGAGATGATCCACGGTGAAGCCGCGCATGTCTCGCCGGGGGTGCTCCTGCTTGTAGTCCCAGCGCCCCGCGACCGTCGGCGAGGGCACCAGCTTGACCAGATAGCCCGCCTCGTCCACGAGGTCCTGGGCACCTTTCCCCTCCACGTAAATTCCGTACTCCGTCTCAATCCCGATCATGTGGGTCTATTGTACCCCGCACCGGTTGGCGTGCCACTGACCATTCGGGGAGTTTTGGGCCACCCGCTAACCGTCCGCCAGGCGGGGCTTATCAAGCGACAGTGAAAATGCCTCGGAGGTGCTGGGACGGGGGGGCCGTAGCTGCGGCACTCTCGGCACGAAACTCATCGTGGTCGAAGAGGATCAGGTCTCTGCGGAGAGTGCCGAAAGCTCGTGCTAGGCCGCAGCGTCCACAATGGCGGCGAAGTCGGCGGCTTTGAGGCTTGCGCCCCCGATCAGTCCGCCGTCAATGTGCGGCTGGCTGAGCAGCTCGGCAGCGTTGTCAGGCTTCATTGAGCCGCCGTACTGGACACGCACTGAATCAGCGACCTCGACACCGTAGAGAGAGCGGACGGTCTGGCGGACAATCCCGCAGACACGATTCGCCTCGGTGGCATCGCAGACCTTGCCGGTACCAATGGCCCAGACGGGTTCGTACGCGAAGACCAAGCGCAGTGCTTTTTCGCTCGTCACTCCCGTAATAGCCCCCGCAACCTGCGAGGAGACAACCAGATCGGTCTTGCCTCCCTCGCGCTCATCAAGAGTTTCTCCAATACAAATGATCGGCTCCAAACCCGCCGCGATAGCCGCTTTGACCTTCAGATTAACCGTGGCATCGGTCTCACCGTAGTGCTTGACGGTCTCCTCGGGCTCCGGGACTCCAAAGCGTCCCCGTGTCTCCGAGTGCCCCAGAATCACATAGGTCACCCCGGCGTCTTTAAGCATCTCGCCTGAAATCTGACTGGTGTAGGCTCCCGTTGCCTTCCAAAATGCGTCCTGTGCGCCCAGTACCACCGACGACCCCGTGACCGCTTCCCGCACGGTATGAAGAACCGTATAGGGAGGGCATACTACCACTGTGACTCCACTCTTTCCCTCAATCGCTGTGACTACTTCTTGCGCTAGTGCTGATGCAGCGGCTGCAGTCCCCTTGTTCATCTTCCAGTTACCCGCGATAATCGGGGTTCGTGCCATGTTCTCTTCCTCAATGGCGGAAAGTTCCGCTCAACGAGTGTATCATACCCAAAATTAGCCCGGAACTATACAGTAGTTTTGTACGTAGGGTTAAGTGTGCGACGTTATCTCCCTCTTATTTTTGGTGGTGCTGCTCTAGCACTTCCGGCGGCACTGGCCTGGGTTTTTCTCCATCCCCCGCGCCGACGGCACTCAAAAACGCCGCGTACGGGGCTGGGATTGGCCTACGAGCGGGTTCAGTTTTCGTCGCTAGATGGGGTTCGTCTCTCGGGCTGGCTCGTGCATGCCCCAAGCCCGCGTGGCCTGGTAATTCTCTCCCATGGCTACAGTGGCTGCCGAGACACGATGCTCCCCTACCTGCACTTCCTCCACGCCGCAGGCTTCACCGCCTTGCTCTACGACTTCCGTGCGCACGGCTGGAGCGGGGGCACGCAAGCAACTCTGGGGCTCACGGAGCCACGGGATCTTCAAGCGGCGATCCGCTGGGTGGAGTACCAGCCTGGCCTCCAAGCACTGCCGCTCTTCCTGCTGGGCGAGAGCATGGGAGCGTCGGTATCTCTTCTTGTGACCGCGCAGGAGCCTTCGGTGCGGGCCGTGGTAGCGGACTGCGGGTTCGCTCGTATGGATGGCCCGATTCAGAAACGCCTGGAGACGCTCTTTGGGGAGCCGATGGGAAAAGCACTCGCCCCGGCCACACGGAGTATCGGGGAGCATCTTCTGGGCACGCCAACGGCTCGAATCGCGCCAGAAGAGGCCATTGGAAAGATTGCACCGCGTCCCGTTTTAATCATTCACGGTGCCAACGACGCGCTAGTAACGCCCGATCACGCGCACCGACTGCACGCCGCCTCAGGAGGCGAGGCGCAGCTCTGGCTTGTCAAAGACGCGGGCCATACCCTCAGTGTTGGTACCGCCCCAGACTACGCAGACCGAGTGGTGGGATTTTTTGAGGACGCGCTCCGATAAATCGGCGCTCTAGGCGCGGTCTGTTTCGACTTGGAGGCGAACCGTTGCGATAATCTTCGCGACCCGCTCGCACTCCTCTTGCGTCCCCGAGAAGCAGATAGCACGCCCCTCAAGGTGGACACGCAGCGCGATCTGAAAGCCTTCCTCCACGGTACAACCCACCGCTTTCTGAAGAATATCAATCACATCGTCAAAGGAATGCCAGTCGTCGTTATAGAGAATCACAATCCAAGGGCCGGTGAGATCCACTCCCTCGCGGATATCGCTCAGGTCGTTCAGGCCGGGCATGTCCAGGTGACTTGGGACAAAATCAGGTGGAAGGGCAGGTGCCTCTTCTACTTCGGGGCGTTCAATTGTCGTCGGCATAGCTCTACCCGTAATTTTATCACACGAGTGCCGAGCTTAAAACACGGGAGCCGAGCGGGAAATCAGTCCGGCTGTTTCCGGTGCCACGGACAGATAGAGCTGTGTAAAGGCTTCTGTCAGTGCGTGCTGGTTCGCGGGAGCCAGTGTCGTGATTCCCAGACGTGCCCCTAGCTGCATCAGCCGCCGCGCCAGCCCTGCATCAGTCTCGTAGGCTAGGATCCAGCGGTGCTCCACAAAGCGCTCCGCCACTCCCGCCAGCTCAGGAAGCGCACCACGCTCCAATAGACGCGCCGCCTCGGGGGCGATCTCGGGCAGGCAAAGCTCCAGCCGCATGAAGAGATCTGTGGCGTGCGTGGGATCGGTGCGCAGAAGGTGGGCATCCATTGTGAGCTCCACCGCCACGTGGGCGAAGAAAAACACTCGATTCAGAGGCAGGGGCCGCAGTAGTGTCTTTGCCGTTTCACAGAGCGCCGCAAACACGGGATCAGCATGAAAGCGCTGATCCGCTGCGAGGTGCAGGCGGGCACCATCTGCCAGCGCCCCCGTCTTACCCACAAGATGCTGCTTTTTTACGCCCCCTTCGCGGGAGATGCCCAGCCAGTCCGGCAGAAGATTCCCGGCGTAGAAAAGCGGCGGCTCGTCGGGGGAGAGCTGGCAGGCAAGGGCATGGTGCGAGAGAAAGTTCATGATTTGCCGATAGTATATCCGGGAGCCTGGTGGGCTCTTTTCCTTATCCGCCCACTGAAAGTGGGCGTCTACGGGCACTTCGTGCCATAATGTCGCTCCGCGACTGCCGAGTTCTCAGTCGCCGATTTTAATCGGTGGGGCGATGCAACTTTCTCGTGTATATTACACACTAACAAATTATGAAACGACACTTACTCATTATTGACCCGCAGGAAGACTTCTGTAATCCGCGCTCTGGGGCGCTCTTTGTCGCTGGCGCGGAGGCCGATATCTCGCGCATTGCCGCGCTCGTGCAGCGCGTGGAGCTCGCTGCGATTCATGTCACCCTGGACACGCATCACGTATTGGATATCGCACACCCGCTCTGGTGGCGCGATGCCGATGGCAACCCACCCGCGCGGTTCACGATTATTGACAGCCTCGTCCACTGGCGCGCGGCCAATCCAGCGCACCAGGCCCGGAGCGCGGCCTATGTGGCTGCGCTGGCACGCAATGGACGCTATCCCCTGTGCATCTGGCCCCCCCACTGCCTGATCGGGAGCGCGGGCCATGCCGTCGCCCCGGAGCTCTTTGCCGCGCTCTGCACCTGGGAAACACGCACAGGCCGGAGCGTGGACTATGTTCGCAAAGGCGAGAATCCCTTCACCGAGCACTACAGTGCCATCGCCGCCGATGTCCCCGATCCCACTGACCCGGCAACGCTCCCCAACCAGGCGCTGCTCGCTGCTCTGTGCCAGGCCGACGAAATCCTTGTCTGTGGGGAAGCGGGCAGTCACTGTGTCGCGAGCACGGTCCGCGACTTAGTGAGCGAGGGCATTCCCGCGCGGAAACTAACGCTCCTCACCGACGGTTTCTCTCCCGTGCCTGGCTTTACACATCTTCAAGATGCGTTTCTCTCTGACCTAAAATCTGCCGGGGCACAGCTGACCACCACAGAGGAAATCAAATGATCGTCTCCCTTCTCGATACCGATCTGTACAAGTTCACCATGATGCAGGTGGTCTGGGGACGCTATCCTCAGGCACAAGCCGAG
>JANNDD010000674.1:0-3783 GCA_031387365.1 Armatimonas sp.
CCCGTCGTAGCCAAAGGTAGAGACTTCACCAAGCGCATTCGTCAGCGTTGTCAGGTTCCCGAACGCGTCATACGCCATCGTCGTTCGGTTGCCTAAAGCATCGTCACTGGCCGTCACCTGCCAAAGAGTCGTGTCGTACGTAACGCTAGAAACCGTACCCGCAGGAACCGTTTCGCTCGTCTTGAGCCGGTTGACATACGTGAAGCTCGTCGTGTAACCCTCAGGATATTGATTACAAAGCGGAACACCCGTCGAAGCGTCAAACACATGCGTCGTCGTCGCACCAGAGGGACTTGTCAGCCGAGACCAGGAATCGCTACCACCGGTGCCATACCCGTAGTTCCAAGTACCAGAGCCAGCACTCATCGAAACAACACGGCGAGAAGAATCATAAAGATAGGTTGTCACGTACCCACGGGGATCTTCAATCGTGTGAACCATCGTCACAGAACCCGTCCCAGCAAGCGAGTAGCCATAGCGCGTCGTGCACCCAAGGGGACTCGTCAGGGTCGTCAGATACCGGTCAGCATCGTACTGAAAACTCGTGCGACGACCAGACCAGTCCTGAATCGCCGACAGAAGCGAGGTGGGGCCACCGCTGGCAGCGTAGATAAACGTCACGGCTTGGCCGCCTGGTACCGTGATGCTCTTGAGCAGTCCCGCCTCAGCGCTCGTGCCATAAGTATAAGTTTGTGCCAGCCCTGTGGCATTGGAGACAAGCACCAGCTCATGCTTGACCGGGTCACCCCCACCCACCTGAGCACCGTACTTCATGGACATGCCGTCTGGGAAAGCCTCAAGGAAGTTGGTTCCATCAAAGGTCAGGGTGGAGACAGTGCCGATGCCTTCGGCGGGCATGTAGCCCGTGCCCACCCTTCCAAACAGGGCGGCACTCAGATCCCCTCGAACGATGGTGACGACATTGCTGGAAACGGAGGAGAGTATGTGGCCTGCGACGCTGAGGGAGCGGGAGCGTCCAAACTCCGCATTGAGGTTTGACTTGTTGCTGTAGAAGAAGCTGATGGCCAGATTGAATCCCTTGGCCTTCAGGACGATCTCGGGGTCAATCTTCAGCTCGCCTGTGAGTGGGTCTGGCAGGGGCATGTAGGGATGGTGCCTTGGGTTTCCCATCTCGCTTCCCTGATGGACAGCGTTTCTCGCGCCCTCTGCTCCCTGGTGAGCGACATATTCCGCTCCCTGGTGAGCGACGTACCCTAAATTGGTATTACCCGTACCCTCGTTAGTCGATAATTTTACGACGGCACTCTCTTTTTCTACAGTACTCTCTTTGCCTACATTTCTCTCTTGCATTATCTACGTTCCCCTAAATCTTCACTTCGTTGCGAGACTCTATTCGTCACTCCATCGCGAGATACTACTTTTTGTCGCGAGGTTATCTTTTCATCGCGAGGTTATCTTTTTAACTGTCTGCAGGAATCGGGGGGACTTGGCAGATAGGCACTAACCCCATATCGTTACTGCCCATACACCCCGGCGAAGGCTGACTGATGCTAGAAAGCCATCCCGACTCTCCCGGCATGCAGATACCCGTGCCAGCACCCCCCACGCCCAGGGTGCAGCTACCACCACCGGCACCACAGGTTTCCCCACCACTGGTTGACCAAGGGTAAACCATAGAGTCCCCACCACCGCCTCCATGCCAAGGTAAAGGATATTGAAACATTACCGTTCTCCCTCAATTATTGCTAAAATACTCCGCAAACTGTCGCCAAAATACTTCCACTAACCCGGCTTCCGTGCTCGCCAACCCGTTTTTCGTGCTAGATCGTCTTCTCTAGCGCTCTCCTAAGAGCTTAGTGCTCTCCTAAGAGCCTCGATTGCAAGGCGAGGGCAGTGATCCTTGCCCTCGGGAAGCCCCCCTAAAGCCTGCGTTAAAGTCGCCTCGTTAATGGCCAGAGCCTCCGAAACGTCAAGACCCTCCACCAGCTCCGCAACCATGCTCGCCGACGCAATTGACGCAGGGCAACCAAAAGTTTTGTAGGCCGCCCCTAAGACTTTCTCGCCTTCCACCTGGAGCCAGAGCACCACATACGGCCCCTCACCTGGAGTGCCCGCCGTCCCCGTATGCGTCGCCTCCTCAAGAGGACCAACGCGACGAGGCGCATGAAAATGCTCCGAGGCAACCGTGCTATACATTTGCCGCCACGCTATACATCTATACGTCTACCTCGCTGTACATAAACTACTTGGTTCCACACGCTTACGCAGCTACGTCATGCGCCACCCCAGCTTTATGCGCCACCCCAGCTTTATTTGGCCTACTCGTCCTCTACTTAATATAAGCGCTACGACTCTAAGAAATGTAAGCACCTGGAGGCAAAATTCTTCAACTTTCTTTCGAGCATCCAATTATCTACTCAAGACAGCTCAGAGCGGTTCAAGGCGGAAAGGTATTCACAGGCTTCTCCACAAGGAAAATCAGAAGACTCTAACAGAGCCCCCAAACGGCGCTGACCATTACGAAGCGACATGCGAGCTGCCACACTGCTCTGACACGTCTGGGCGGCAACTTCAGCGAAAGATAAGCCCTCAATTAGGCGCAGGTACAGAACCTTCTGTTGAAGTTCCGTCAGCTCAGACATGGCCGTCAAAAGTCGACTTTGCAACTCTTGAAGAAGTGCATGGCCTTCGGGAGTCACTCGATTTGATGGCTCTTTGTCTGGGCTCTTTCCGACTGCAATGCCTCTACCTGAATCGATAAGCCACTGAATCTGAGCGGTTTCTGCAAGGGTAACTCGTTGCTTCCAGCACCTCTCTTTGCGCATGAAACTACGGGCACGATTGTTTCCACAAACACAGGTAAGTGCCTGGTTTTTAGGATCAGGGGAAAAGTGGCAGCCCAAAAGATATTCAGAAAGAAAATCTTCAATGCCTTCTCCAACAACTCCACAACGACGAGCTTCCGAACGACCCTGCGCAACCAAGGCGGAGACGTGCCTGACCAAGCAGGAGCGAGGAGGCTCCCTAGCACTATCGTCAGACTTGCCAGAACTATCAGACTTGCCAGAACTATCGGAAGGTTCGGGTGATTCTGCGCTTATATGATCTGCAGGTAGTTCTACTCTGTGATCTGATGTACTCGTGTAATGCGATGTACTCGTGTAATGCGATGTACTTACCTCCTGTTGAGAGGCTGAGGAAAATCGACGAGTCCTAACGAACTGCTGCCTAGACATATCTTAAAACTCCACGCGCGATAACGGCCAAGACTTTCCCATCACGTATGAAAAGCCTGCGGACGTAGCATTGCCATCTATCGATAGCTACATTGCCATTATTGAATCGATGTCGGTCGGGCGTCCTCCGAACTGAGGACCTGCTTCGTCCCTCGAACAGGGGACTTCTTTAAATTGCTGTCGGCCTCTCAACCCGGAGGCTTAATCTATTCTACCCGGAGGCTTATCTATTCTCTTTGATACCTTACCCACTTGATACAAGGTTCCCAAACCGGGGAAAATTCTAAGGAAAATTCCGCGATTTAGAAACATCCGCCTGACTTGTAGAGCTGTCAGCCTGTGCGGTTGTCCATCTGACTCCATCCAGGCATAAAAACTTCAACGAGCGAGGGTGACAACACGATAGCTCTCCTGTAAGTGTCAAACCACTTTTACACGCGGTTTGACAGTAAGGGCGGGTGCTCACCACGAACTAAAATAGGGACTTCCCCAGTTCTTAAAAGTAAACGGCCCCCGTTCCTGACCAGTGACCCACACGAGTCAGATCCGCCTTGGGCAAACGGATCTCTCCCCAGAAGGACTCCAT
>JANNDD010000682.1:0-2257 GCA_031387365.1 Armatimonas sp.
GTGGAGTCCATGGACGACAGCGTCGGCAAGCTGCTCGACGCGCTGGATCGTCTGGGGATTGCGGATAAAACGGCGATTGTCTTTCTCGCGGACAACGGCGGCAATATGTACAACACGGTAGACGGCACCACGCCTACCAGCAATGCACCGCTCCGAGGCGGAAAAGCGACGGTCTATGAGGGCGGGATTCGCGTCCCGTGTGTCGTGAGCTGGCCTACAGTCACCAAACCAGGATCACGCAACAGCGAGGCCATTATCCAGAGCACGGACTTCTACCCGACGATTCTAGAGCTGCTCAAGCTCAAGCCCGAGAGCAATCAGATTTTTGACGGACGGAGCATCGCAAGTGCGCTTCTGGGAAAGCCACTCGCCCCTAAACCCATCTTTACCTACTTTCCGCATAGCCCCAAAGTCCCGGATAGTTTGCCGCCTGCCGTCACCGTCCACTCCGGCGACTGGAAGCTGATCCGCCTGTTTCACCAGGGTGAGAAGGGCGCGCATGCCTACCAGCTCTACAACCTCAAGGACGATCTGGGCGAGGCGCGCGATCTTGCCGCAAGCCAGCCCGAGCGGGTGAAGCAGCTCGATGCGCTGATTGAGGGCTTTCTTAAAGACACCAAGGCGGTGGTGCCGCTCCCCAATCCTACCTACAATCCAACGGCAAGACCCGAAGCGGCTGCCCCGCCTGCCGTCGACCCGCTGGGGGGCTGGAAGGCACGCGGCTGTGAGGCAGTTGTCAAAGACGGCGCGTTGATTGTCACCGGGACTGGCCCCGCGCCGTTTCTGGGGTTCGCGGCAGGGAAGATCAGTGGCCCGACCGTTGTCTCGCTACGGGTTCGGAGCATCGCGGGCGGCGCAGGCAAAGTCGAGTGGCTTCCCACGCCACAGGACACCGACAAGGCAAAGTCCGTTCTGTTTAACCTCAAAGCCAGCGAGGAGTGGCAGGAGGTGACCGTCGCGCTTCCCGCCAAAGGGACTCTGGGCATTCTGCGGCTCTATCTGCCCGCACAAAAAGAGCCTCTTATGCTAGACTGGATTGAGGTTAAACCCACTCAGGGAAAATCACAACGCTGGAGCTTTGACAAATGAAACACGCAATACTCTCACTCGTAGTGCTCATGGCCGCTCTCTTCTTTCCCCACCCGGCGAGGGCCAGGGGAGAGACAAAACCCAATATCATTGTCATTCTGGTGGATGACATGGGGTTTGCTGATCTTGGCTGCTACGGCTCGGAGATTCCGACGCCCAACCTAGATGCGCTGGCTAAGAATGGGGTGCGCTTTCGGCAGTTCTATAACACCGGGCGCTGCTGCCCCACACGGGCGGCGCTACTCACGGGGCTCTACTCGCACCAAGCGGGAGTTGGGCACATGACCGAAGACAAGGGGCTGCCCGGCTACTCGGGACGGCTCAATGACCAGTGCGTCACGATGGCGGAGGTGCTCAAGCCCGCCGGGTACTTCACGGCCATGACCGGTAAGTGGCATGTCGGTCAGAACCTCGGAGTCGTGCCTTGGGAGCGTGGTTTTGAGCGCTCGCTCAATGCCGCCGCGGGGGGCTTTTATCAGCCCGGTGATGAGAAAGCAAAGCTCTTTCTCAACGGCCAGGCAAACCCGACACTACCCACAAACTGGTACTCGACGGATCTCTGGACGGAGTACGGAATTAAGTTTATGGATGACGCCCGTGCCGCCAAAAAGCCCTTTTTTCTCTACTTAGCGCACAATGCGCCGCATTTTCCGCTGCAAGCGCCCGCTGAGGACATCGCAAAGTTTCGAGGAAAGTACAAGGCGGGCTGGGATAGATTACGCGAGGAGCGCCTCGCACGTCAGAAGCAGCTCGGGCTGGCAAGTAAAGGCTGGACACTCTCGCCGCGCCCCGATGCTATCAAGGCCTGGGAGAGCCTGAGCGAGACGGAAAAAGACCGCTTCGACCACATGATGGCAACCTATGCGGCGTGTGTCTGGCACATGGATAAGGCCGTCGGGACACTGGTCTCCGCACTCAAAGAGCGTGGGGAGCTGGACAACACCCTCATTCTCTTTATGAGCGACAACGGAGGCAACGCCGAGGGTGGCCCTAATGGCACGACAAAAGGTGAGCCAACCCAGCCGGACTCGAACTGGTTTTCGGGGCAGTCCTGGGCATGGCTCCAGAACACTCCGTTTCGGGAGTACAAGCACTACACCCACGAGGGAGGGATCTCGACCCCGCTCATCGCACACTGGCCAAAAGGCATTCCTGCAAATCGCAACGG
>JANNDD010000712.1:0-6469 GCA_031387365.1 Armatimonas sp.
CACGAGGTAAAATCGCCGTATGCCACACTCTCGCCGCCCCCTGGAAGGGGGCGTCTGCAATGGCTTCGTTCCTCAGCCGCAAAGCCCGTGCCGGGCTACATCCAGTGCGTTCCCCCAGCCCGGTACGGGCTTTGCAGCCGCAGGCTACCCAGACGCCTCATTTCATGGGGCGGTCTTCCCCGGAAACGGGGTAAAATCGCCGTATGTTAAAGCAGCCCTTGCCCCAGACCCGTGCCGAGCGCACACATTACGCCGAGACGAGCCACTACGACGATGTGATTGCGTTTTTAGAGGCGCTCAAGCTGCCGATTGTCTGGATGGCGACCAGTGATCAGGGACGAAAAGTTCCACTAGTGACGCTTGGGAAGGGCAAGCTCAAGGTCTACATTCAGGCCAATATCCACGGCGGTGAGGTGGAGGGTAAAGAAGCCGCACTGATGCTGCTTCGCGACTTACCCAAGAGCCATTCCAAACTTTTGGAAAAGCTAACGCTCATCGTCTGCCCGATCTACAACTGCGACGGCAACGAGAAATGGGGCGAGGGCAAGCGCAACCGGGGCTCGCAAGACGGGCCAGAGCAGATCGGGGAGCGTCCCAATGGCGTGGGGCTGGATCTCAACCGGGACTGCATGAAGGCCGAGTCGCCGGAGATGCGCGGGGTGCTGGAGCATGTCTATAAAAAACACGATCCGTTGGTGGTGCTGGACCTACACACCACCAACGGCACGCGCCACGGTTTTCATCTGACGTACTCCCCTCCCCTCAACCCCAACTCCGATCCGGGGGTATTAACCTATGTCCGCGACTCGCTCCTTCCCACCGTCCGCAAGCGCCTGGAAAAAGAGAAAGCCTGGAAGCTCTTTGACTACGGCAATGTCGAGCGGCGCGGCACGGAGCGCGTCTGGGCGACGTTTGGCGAGGAGCCACGCTACGTCACCAACTACGCGGGCCTGCGTGGTCGGCTCTCCATTCTCTCCGAGGCCGTCAGCTTTCTGCCCTTTGAGACGCGCGTCAAGGTGACCTATGATTTTGTCTTGACGATCTTAGAGGAAGCCGCCAAAGACAGCGTAAAGATCCAGAAGCTCATCAAAGATGCCGACAAGCGCCGCCGGAGCGAGCTAGGCGTGCGCTTCGAGATGGCGAGCCGAGATGCGGAGAGTATTCCTCTGGAGAAGCTTGGCCCAGACGCCGAGGTGGATCACCGGAAAGCGCCAAAAGAGCTAGAGAATGTCACGCTGCCGATCTGGGATCGCTTCAAGACCACGAGCATGCGCACGGTTCCAAAAGGCTACATCGTTTGCCGCCAGCCACTTGTTATGCTCCTAAAACAGCACGGTATCCAGGGAGAAGACGTCTCCTACACGAAAGTGGTTCAGTTCTTCAATGTGCGACAAAAGACCGTTGGGCGAACTTCATTTCAAGGTCATAAGCTGGTTCAGTTTGAAGGTGAGTGGGGCCTTCCCAGTAAAGGTCTGGCGAACTGCTGGTTCGTCCCCATGGATCAGCCCCTTCAAGCCCTCGCGTTTCACTTACTAGAACCAGAGAGCCTAGACGGTGTCGCCGCCTGGGGCCTGCTGGAGGAGCCGGGATTTGACATCCCCCTGCCGATTTTCCGAGTGCCACAAAAATGAGCTGGGAGTTTTCGACACATGAGGTCGTGAACGAGGAGGCGACGATTCGCTATGAGGTGCACGGCGAGGGTGCGCCGGTGATTCTGCTGCATGGCTTCTCCAGCTCGTTTCGGCGCAACTGGCACGGGGTCGGCTGGACGCAGGCGTTTGTAGAAACCGGCAGGCAAGTGATCGGGCCGGACCTGCGGGGTCACGGGCGAAGCAGTAAGTTTCTTACCTACGATGCCTACTGGCCCAGCAAGCTCTGCCGCGATATTGCCGCCGTCCAAGACGATGCAAAAGCAACTCCGGCGGATCTAGTGGGCTTCTCGATGGGTGGAGGACTCGCGCTGCAATACGCCATGCTCTACCCGGAGCGCGTGCGGCGGTTGGTGCTGGCGGGAATCGGGGATAAAGTGCTGCGGACGAAGAACATCCCGATGCTTCCCAGCACGATTGCACAGGCTCTGGAGACCGACAGCCCCGAGAGCATCGAGTCGCCTGTGGGAAGGCAGTTTCGCAGCTTTGCCGCAAAGACCAACAACGACTTGAAGGCACTTGCCGCGATGATGCGGGGGCCTGGTTGGCCAGGGCGGGTGGATGACCTGCACCCGCTGACAGTTCCCACACGGGTGATCCTCGCGGAGCACGACCATTTTATGCCAGAGACAGAGCGTCTTCGCGCAGCACTTCCTGATGCGGAGTTCGTGACAGTGCCCGGAACGGATCACCTCAGCTTGGTTCTGTCCGGGGAGTTCAAGCGTCTCACGCTAGAGTTTCTGAGCTAGTATTTAAGGGAGGGCATGCGCAATCAAGGCATTCGTGCCCACGGAACCAGTCGGATCGGTTCCCAAGCTGTTGACCGTGTAGGTACCGCCCCGCTGGCACTGAGGTTATCCCCCCTTGATATACGTGGTTGTTCCCGCTCCACAGAACCCGGACAGTGCAGGCATTGTCGCCCCTTGGGCCAGGCGATTATCCATGGCGTACTGCTCTTTGGCGGAGTCAATCTGGCGCAAGTTACGCATACAGCCACGCGCCTGTGCCGTTTCTCGGGTGCGGCGAATATTCGGAGCGGCAATTGCAAAGACCACGCTAATGATGGAGACAACCATCATTACCTCAACCAATGTAAATGCACGAAGACGAGCAGCTGCCCTCTTTTTTCTTTTGCCAGTAGCCATCATAGTAATCCTCATTTAGGATTATGGCAAATCCTGGCAATGACTTAAGGGATAACATGCGCTAAGGGTGCGGTAGCGCCAATGGACGTCCCAATCGAACAGGTGGGATCGGTCGAAAGATCCCCAACAGTATAGGTCCCACTAGAGGGACACTCAGGTAGATGCTTGATATAGGTGGTTGTTCCCCCTCCACAAAACACGGACAGGGCAGGCATCGTCGCCCCCACTCCCATATGGTTATCCATGGCATACTGCTCTTTGGCGAGCTGAATGGTATTGAGATTTTTCACACAGCCACTTGATCGAGCGACCTCACGGGCCCGTAGAAACTGTGGCACGGCAATGGCGAGTAAAGTCGTGACAATCATCAGTGTCACCATAATCTCAATCAGCGTAAATGCACGTGCGCTAGATCTTGTAAAAGTACTTTCTCGCATAGTTAGTTTCATATTCGGCGCATTCGGATTTTTCTCTTAGGCCACACGGTAGAATAGTATTTGTGACTTTCGACCAGGCGGTTCTCTACCTCGCCAACCGCATCACTTTCTCTCCCCGCAAAGACCCGGCACGTCTCAAGATGCTGCTCTCACACGTGGGCTCTCCCCAAGAGACGCTACGTTGTGTGCATATTGCAGGCACCAATGGGAAGGGCTCGGTGACTACCATGACGGCGGCGATATTGCAGGCGGCGGGCTACCGTGTGGGAGCCTATCTCTCGCCCTATGTCTTTGATGTGCGGGAGCGCTGGATGGTGGATGGGCTCCCAATCACAAAAGCGGATCTGGCGCGGCATGTGGAGGAGCTTGCTCCGTTTGTTGAAGCGATGAATGGGAGCGAGTACGGGGCGATCACGGAGTTTGAGCTCAAGACTGCCATTGCCTTCAAGCACTTCGCCGAGGCCGGTGTGGACTTTGCGGTGATCGAGGTTGGGATCGGGGGCACCTACGACTCAACCAATATCATCCCAGCGCCGCTCGTGGCCGCGATCACCAGTATTGGTTTTGACCACGTGAGTTTGCTGGGGAGCACGCTGGGGGAAATCGCGGGCCAGAAAGCGGGGATTCTGAAGCACGGCACACGCGCTTGCATCACGCCCGTCACCGAGCCAGAGGCGCTCGCTGCAATCACGAAAAAAGCGCGAGAAGAAGACGTGCCTCTGATCCACATCCACGGCGATGCGTTCCCAAGTGACACACATCTCTCCCTCCGTGGGCCACATCAGCGGGTCAACGCCAGCACTGCCACAGGGATCGCGCGGACACTTGAGATTCCTGAGAGCGCGATTCGCCGTGGGCTGGAGACCGCAGCGCTCCCCGGACGGTTTCAGATCTGCCAGGACGGGCGGCTGATCCTAGATGGTGCGCACAACGAAGACGGGGCCCAGACTCTTAAGGCGGCACTTCAAGAGGAGTTTCCTGGGGAGAAATTTACAGCTGTGATTGGCTCGAAACAGACTCATGATCCCGCCCCATTTCTCGCCGTGCTGGCACCGCTACTTCATGCCGTGATCGCCACGGAGCCCGCGTTCAAGCCCATTCCCGCCACCGAAGTAGCCGCAGCCGCAGCGGCTCTTGGCCTGCCGGTTGTGTGTCTCCCCCACGTTCCCGATGCGATCCAGACAGCGCTTCAGAGCCCCCTGCGCGTTATTGTCACCGGCTCATTCTACGTCGTGGGAGAGACCCCGGAACCTCTGCGCCTAGCCGAGCTGATCCAGTCGCATCCCTAGCTTCTCTTGTTTGTCCAGAAGCTCAGCGTGCTGCGTGCGTGTCTTACTGACAACCGCCTCGGGGGCACGCTGGGCGAAGCTAGGATCATCGAGGCGCTTGTTGAGCACACCAAGATCCAGGAGAATCTTTGCCAGCTCGTTCTCGATACGCAGTCTCTCCGCCGCTAGCTCCTCCGGGGTAACTTCCGGGCGAGGGAGCCGAACATCGCCAAAGCGAGTCGGCTGTAGGTAGCCGTCCCCCCCCGCCCCAGATAACGGGGGAGCTAGCACCAAAGTAAAGCGTGTGAGGAACTCGATAATCGAGCGATTGCTCTCTAGAACTTCGGGGCTCGTGGTCTCCACAAACGCCTCGCCGCCTTTTTTGAGGTTGTTGACGGCCTGAACATTGCGAATCGCCACCGTGATTTCCTGAACGGCTTCCCACTCGGCTTCAGCGGCTTCATCATAGTAGGGCAGCGCTTTTGGGAACGTAGCCTGCATGAGGAAGTCACAACCTGCTGCCTCTCTTGCGCCGGGCAGTGCCTGCCAGAGCGTCTCCGTAAGATGCGGCAAGATCGGATGGAGAAGCCGTAGCGCTTGTTCTAGCACAAACCAGAGAACGTGCTTCGTGCTCTCCTCGCCCGCTGCAAGTCTCGGTTTGGCGGCCTCGACGTACCAATCACAAAAATCGCTCCAGAAGAACTCATAGAGCGCCCGTGAGGCATCGTCTATGTTGTAGCTAGCAAACCCTGCGTTCACTGCATCGGCAGTAGCTGCGAGGCGAGAGAGAATCCAACGATCCACTAAAGCTCCCTCATTATTGGGGGCAGGGGGGGCTGCTGGGGGCAAGTATCCCTCCAGGTTCATCATCACAAAGCGTGAGGCATTCCAGATTTTATTAGCGAAGTTACGCGCCTGTTCCACCTGCTCCTGTTTACCCGCCTTCACGGGCTTGAAGCGAATGTCCTGGCGCTGCCCAGCCTCACGTGCCAGCGCAAAACGCAGCGCATCGGCCCCGTAGAGCTCGATCAATTCTACAGGATCAATGCCGTTGCCCTTTGATTTGGACATTCTGCGACCGTGCTCATCTAGCACGGTCGCGTGAATGTAGACCTCCTCGAAGGGCTTCTTGCCGAGGAAGAGCTCGCCGGTCATGATCATGCGCGCCACCCAGAGATAGAGAATCTCTTGCGCGGTCGAGAGCAGGCTAGTCGGGTAGTAGTAATCAAGGTCGGTGGTGGTGTGTGGCCAGCCGAGCGTCGCAAAGGGCCAGAGCGCGGAGCTAAACCACGTGTCGAGCACGTCTTCGGACTGGAGAATGTCAGGCGAGCCGAGTTTTTCTGCCGCCTCTTCTTTTGTCCGAGCGAAGACCCAGCTGCTCGCCTCCTCCGGGTTGGCGTCTGTCTTGCGCCACACGGGCAGGCGATGGCCCCACCAGAGCTGACGCGAGATGGGCCAGTCGCGGATGTTCTCCATCCAGCGCAGGTAGAGATCCTTGTAGCGCTCGGGAAGGAAGCGAATGTCACCCTCGCGCACGGCACCAATGGCTTTATCCACCATCTGCGTTCCGCCCATTTTGCAGAACCACTGGCTCGACGGCCTGGGCTCGATCACGGTGCCAGAGCGGTCGCAGTAGGGAACCGTATGGCGGTAGGGCTCGATCTTTGCCACCAGACCAAGCTCCTCCAGGTCGGCCACGATCCGCTTGCGCGCCTCGAAGCGATCCAGGCCCGCGTAGGCACCCGCATTGGCGGTCATCTTCGCATCGGGCCCGATTACCTCGATGCGCTCTAGGCCATGACGGTTGCCCATCTCGTAGTCGTTAGGGTCATGAAACGGGGTGATCTTCACCGCGCCCGTTCCAAAGGCGGGATCGACAAAGTCGTCGGCGAGCACAGGAATCTCCCGGCCCACGAGCGGCAGGCGAATGCTCTTGCCAAGAACCGCTTTGTAGCGCTCGTCCTTGGGGC
>JANNDD010000902.1:0-3564 GCA_031387365.1 Armatimonas sp.
CAAGAGCCTCGCTACGGAAATAGAAGTGATTGCCAAGCTTCAGGAAGTAGACCTGCGCGATGGGATGGTGGATGGCAAGTTCAGCGGCGTCCAGATTGTCGCCTGTCCACACTGCGGTAATCGCACTAAGCGCCGTCACCAGAACTGTATTTACTGCGGCAAGCCGCTGGAGCTGCCCGAACCCGAGCAGCCCTAGCAAGTGCCGCTTACTTAGCCCGCAACGATCTCTACATTGGCGCGGGGAACGGTGACTTCCTCGCCGCTGGAGTTCAGCGTGGCGCGCAGAACGCGCACCTCGGTGCCGGAGTCCACTTGGACGAGCTGGGTGGGAAGCTCGGTGACCGTGGCCAGAGCGCCGAAGTAGGGCTCGCGGATAATGCGGATAGGAGCGCCTGGGTGGAGCGTGAAGTCTAGTGCCACTTCGTCTTGGTGGTTGGCGCTCTGCTCGGGTGTCTCGTCCGCAACAATCACCTCGGGGCGGATGACCCCCGCACGGATCTGGGTGGCTCCTGAGATGGCGGCAGTGCGGCCCTCCAGGGATTTCAGCAGGTTGAAAGTGCGGGTTGCCATCGCAATGGTTCCGAAGCCCTCCGTGAGTACGAGCGTGAGCGGAATGTTCTCGTGGCCCGTGATCGCCACTCCGATATCGTAGCCTAAGTAGTCCACCATATCTTTGTCAATAATTCCGCCAACCACAATTCCCACGACTCCCATATCCGCGGCCTTCTTCAGAGCTGCCCCGGAGATATTGGAGCCGCCCACGATGACCTTTCCGGCCAAGCTGGGATTGATATCGTTCTCCGTGAGGGGCTGATCTGGGCTCTGGGAGACCATCTGAAGAGGCGCACGTCGCTCACCGCCTAGTCCAAAGATGCCTTGGATTAAGGCACCATGCGCCGTGATCTGGACACCTTCGCCCTCCAAAACCTGCGTGATCCTGCCCGGAATGTAGGCTGTGATCTCCACAGGGGTGGGCGACTCGCGGATACCGACATTGCCAGAGATGGGGGAGATGATCTCGATAATTCCTGAGGTGCTGGCCTTGGCATCCGCGATAAAGAACTTATTAAAGAGACCCTTGGTGCGTGCGATAAGATCACCCCTCTCCACCCGGTCGCCAAGCTTGATGGTCAGCAGGTCGGGCACTTCGGAAGCATCCACGCCCAGCCGAGACGCCACTTTGACGGTCTGCATGATGCCAGGCAGGTTGGCCCGTGCGACGGCGCTATCAGGGAGCACCCAGTCATCCGCTTTTACCAGAACTTCGCCTTTGAGTGGTAGGCGACGGACCTTGACGATTGTTGTTCGAGCGCTGACGGTCAGCCCCGGTGTGTAGCCACTAGCCATGGTTGTCTTTTTGTCCCCAGATCAAGTGATAGTAGAGTAGTGCCTCGGTCGCGCCGTGCACGCTGAAGTGCGGTGAACACTGCGCCTTAAGCTCATTTTGGGTGAGCCGAATAAAATAAATTCCGCCGGGATGATGCCCCTCGCGCTGGCTCGACCAGCTGATGGGCGGCCCCCAGCGGTACGCCGAGAGTGCCAGCCGTCCGCCCTCTTTTGCGGACTTGCACGCCCGCGCTAAGTGCTTCAGTGCGCCGTCGCGCGCCTCCGGTGTGGGAATGTGCTCGTAGACTCCAAACGAGCCCACTCTGTCGAAAGCGTCGGAGCGCGTCGGAAGCCGGGAGAGATCCGCCTGCACAAAGAGTACCCGATCTGCAAGCTCTGGGGGGACTTTTGTCTTGGCGACCCGTAGCGACTCTCGCGAGAAGTCCACACAGAGTAGGCCACGGGTGCGCTCCGCAAACGTGCGGGTCATGCGCCCCGTGCCGCAGCCGCCCTCCAGCATTAAGTGGGAGCGTTCGAGCGGCAAGAACTTTAGTGTCAGGGGAATCTCGTAGTAGGTGAAGAGCTTCAGGCCCAGCATCTGGTCGTAGGACTTGACCTGGGCATCACGCGCCTGCATCTCCGAGCGCTTCTCCGCCACCTCGGTATCATCGGCGGGGCCACCCCGGAGCGTGTCGGGCAGGAGGTTGGCAATGCCATCGGTAACGGGGTAGCTGCGTCCGTTGTCGGTTGTTAGCGTCCCCTGCTCACTGGCACCATCCCAGCCCGAGAGCGCCGCGCCCGTTTCCGGGCAAATCAGCAGTGAGAGGAGCTCCTCACGAATTGTCACGGGCGCAGTATAGCCGAGAATTAACAAAAACTCCAAGCGAGCATGCTAACGCGCTCCTGCCAGTGTCAGAAAGTGGGCCAGTTCCTCAAACCCCTCAGAGCGAGCCAAGCCAGGAAGAGTTGTATCCTCGCTGGCGGCGAACGGCGTATCGTAGCCATACTTCGATTTCTTGAAGCCCAGAAGTGCTCCTTTGGGGATACGGATATTGACATGAGCGCCTGCGTACACCAGGAGCATGACGATTTCGAGCTGGTCGTTGAGAACGGCTTCGATTAGAGCGATTTTCTTGCCCTCATGATGGTTGGGATCGGCCCCCAAGCGCAGAAAAAACTCGACCATATCACGTTGATTCTTCGTGACCGCATTGACAAGTGGAGTCCAGCCGCGAGTGTCGGCTGATTCCAGAAGTGCGGGATCCTCTTGAAGAGTTGCCTTCACTGCCTCTATCTTGCCAAGCATGACCGCCGACCAGAAATCTAGAGATACGCCAAGTGCAAGCACAGCATCGGCGAGCTTTGCTTTCTGAGAGTTGGCGAGAAACCAGACGACCGTTCTTCCTTGATCATCCTGTCCATTTCCATCTGCTCCGTGCTCTAGAAAATAGCCGATTTCATAGTCATCTGAGCGATCCTGTGCCCAGTGGAGAAGGGCAGTTTCCCCTGCTTTGTTTTTTGCGTTGATGTCTGCTCCGTGCTCAACAAGAATCTGAACAGTTGTGATGTGCCCATACATCCAAGTCGTCAGGATTGGTGTCGCACCATCGGCATCACGGGCATTGACATCGGCACCTGCATCCAGCAACGCTTTCACCAGTTCATCGTTACCAATCTGTGCGGCGTAGTGAAGAGCAGTTGCATCGTCTCCTGTCCAACCATTGTCCATGCTTGATTCACCATGGCCGAGGCACATGTTGATATCCCAGCCCTTTTCAATCAGCAGAGACAAATGGTGCGGCTTGCCTTGTTTGCAGACTTCACGTAGAAGATTAGCCTCAAAACCTTTGAGGCGTCCCTCGGCGAGATTCTCTTCCAGATAGGCACGAAACAAGTTAGTGTCGCGACTGTATATGGCCTCGGGCATGGATCGCATCATAATCACCTAGATTATATCTTTCCGTACGACATTCAGTGTTGAGCGCCTCCAGCCAGGAATTTTCCACTCCTTTCTTGCCAGAAATCTAGGGAAGCGGTATCAAGTGCAATATGACACAAGCTATTGCCTCTGCACTGATCGCCTTGGTTGCCGTTGCCGGGCCGCGCCCGGCCCCGACCCACGCGCAGACATCCCAGACATCCCAGACATCCTTGGCAGCGCAGGCTGCACCGGGCTGGACTTTCGAGCATAAAAAAGGCGAGGTGTTGCGCTACCGAACCTATATTGTGGTGGCGGCA
>JANNDD010000736.1:0-1340 GCA_031387365.1 Armatimonas sp.
GCCAAGCCAGAGGTCGTAGTCGAGCTCGGAGGGCACGTCGTACTTTTGCTCTAGTTTGTCTAGGTTCCGGATCTGGCTGTAGACATCTTTAAACTCGCCACAGGCCGCATGAACCGTGTGGACCTGGCCAATGGCTCCCACGCCGATCCACTCGACCACACGGCGGATCGAGTCGGTGGAGTGGCCCTGGTTGCCCAGCTGAGTGACGACTTTATACTTACGCGCGGCTGCCATCAGGGTGCGCACCTCGTGAACCGTGTGCGCCAGGGGCTTCTCGCAGTAGACATGCTTGCCGTGCTTCATCGCCTCCATGGCGATCACGGCGTGGGTATGGTCGGGCGTGCCAATGACCACGGCGTCCAGCTCCTTGCCCATCTCCTTAAGCATCACGCGGTAGTCGGTGAATTTTTTTGCATTGGGGTACTGCGCGAACTTTTTGGCGGCGTATTTATGGTCCACATCACACAGCGCTACCAGGTTCCCGCCTGCCGCGATCACCTGATCCACGTCACTGCCGCCTTGGCTACCGACCCCAATCCCGGCAAAGTTAATCGGCTTGTCGTCCGCTAGAACGGAGGAAGGGCTCAGGGTCAAGAGTGCCGCGCCGAGTCCTGCCTCGGTGAGAAACTGTCTGCGGTCCCGCTTTGAATCGTTTGTTGTACTCATAGTGCTTTCCAATCGTCGTCTTGGTATGTCTGTCAGTTCTGCGTCGTTGCTACATTTTCCTCTACGCGAGAACTTCTTTCACCACGTGCCCGTGCACATCGGTCAGGCGGCGGTCAATGCCGTTCTGGCGCCAGGTCAGCTTGGTGTGGTCAATGCCCAGCAGGTGCAGCACTGTCGCGTGGAAGTCGTACGAATAGGTCGTGTTCACGGCGGTCTTGAACGCCAGCTCGTCGCTCTCGCCATACGCCACGCCCGGCTTCACGCCCGCGCCCCAGATCCAGCTTACGAACGTCCCGCCGTTGTGGTCGCGACCGTCGCCGCTCTGCGCCGTGGGGGTACGGCCAAACTCGGTGGTCCAGATCACCAGCGTGTCTTTATCCAGCCCACGGGCCTTGAGGTCGCGCAGCAGCGCCGCGATCGGCTTGTCCACCTGCGCCGCCATCGGCACCAGCTCGTTCTTGATGCTGCCGTGGTTGTCCCAGTTGTTCACCGCGCCTTGCGGGCCGCTCCACACCTGGACAAAGCGCACGCCCCGCTCCACCAGCCGCGCGGCGAGAAGGCAGCGCTTGCCGAAGTCGTCGGTGGGCGGCGACCCAATTCCGTACGAGTCCTTCAGCGCCTGCGACTCACGCGAGAGGTCGAACGCCTCCGGTGCGCTCAGCTGCATCCGGGCC
>JANNDD010000740.1:0-6999 GCA_031387365.1 Armatimonas sp.
GGGAAGCCAATCGCCTCCAGCGCAGCAACCACCGTCGGGACATCCGCCTCTTTTATATTGGGAATGAGCAGATTTTGCTGATTGGTAGTGCGCGTGTCGCCGGTGCCAAACTCTTTGGCGAGCCGGGCCACTTCAAAGAGCTGCTCACTGTTCATGCGGCCGGTGAGCACATTTGCGCCCACCCAGAACAGACCTGGCTGGCTCTGGGGGTGTACTCCCACATGGTCGCGGAAGTTATTGGTCGGCTCGGGCCACTCGGCCTCGGTCAGTGCGGGCTCGGGCACCCAATCAAGGCGCTTGAGCACTTCCTCCTCGTACTTTGCCGCGCCCCAGTCAGCCACTAAAAACTTGATACGCGCCTTCTTTCTATTCTCCCGGTACCCTGAGTCGCGGTAGACCTCAGTGACGGCCCGAAACGCGTCCACAAGCTTATCTGCGGGAATGAAAAAGTTGAGCTTCTGCGCCAAGAAGGGGCGGGTTGAGAGCCCGCCACCGACGCGAATATGAAAGCCACGCTCGCCGTTCTTAATCACTGCTGTGGCGGCAATGTCGTTGATCTCCGGCTGGGAGCAGTGCTCACAGCAGCCGGTGATGGAGATTTTATACTTGCGGGGCAGGTCGGCAAACTCTGGATTGCCCAAGAAATACTCGTGGATTTTTTGCGCGTAGGGTTGAGCATCAAACGTCTCGTTCGGATCAAGCCCGGCGACAGGGCAGCCCGTCACGTTGCGCGGAATGTCGCCACACGCCCCGAGTGTACTGATCCCGACCGCGCTAAAGATGTCAAAGATTGCCCGGAAGTCCGCCGGGGCCATCCAGTGAAACTGAAAGTTCTGGCGCGTGGTGATGTCGGAGATATTGCGGGCGTAGTCGCGCGTCACTTCTGCGACGGCGATAAGCTGGTCATAGGTGAGCTGACCTCCGGGCACTTTGATGCGGAGCATAAAGTAGCCGTCTTTAGGCTTCTGCTCGTAGAGCCCGAGCCAGCGCAGGCGAAACATATCGTCCGCATCAATTCCGGCATAGCCTTCTGTCGCGATGCGCTGAAGATCGTTCCAGACCTCCAGACCGCCTTTTTCTTTTTTAATTCGTTCAACATCGTTCATAATTTTGTCTCTCGCCCCGTTGTCTCGCCCCCGTTGGAGGGGGGCGTCTTATTGTCGCTTCGCGACACGAAGGCCCTCCGGGCCATAGGGCGATTTATTTGTGCAAACCGCACTCTTTTTGCTGCGGGTTCTCCCACCACCAGCGTCCGGCGCGCAAGTCCTCGCCCGGCTGGATGGCGCGGGTGCAGGGAGCGCAGCCGATACTCGGAAAGCCCTTATCGTGGAGCTGGTTGTAGGGGACGTGGTGGGTTTTGATGTACTCCCACACCTGCGTCTCACTCCAGTCCGCGAGGGGATTGAGTTTGGCGATATTGCCGTGCGCCGCGTCTATTTCTCGCTTGGGCAGGCTGGCGCGGGTCACGGACTGCTCACGGCGCTGGCCAGTGATCCAGCCACTCGCATCCGTGAGAGCGCGGGCAAGCGGCTCCACTTTTCGCACAGAGCAGCACTCTCGTCGGTTCTCAATAGAGTGATAGAAGCTTGCAGGGCCTTTGAGCTGCAGCAGTGCTTGGAGCGGCTCTGTCTGCGGGGTGTAGGCGGCAATCGGGATGCCATAGTGCTCCACCAGCCGCTCCCAGAGGGTGTAGGTCTCTTGATGGAGGCGACCTGTGTCGAGTACAAACACCGAGATGGGGAGCTTCGATTGCGCGATCAGGTCCAGCAGAACCACATCCTCCGCGCCAAAGCTACAGGCGAGCTTGAGGCCCTCGCCGTAGGTGGCAACCGCGGTTTCCAGCACGGCGTGGGCATTGAGTTCATCCCAGTTGGTATCAGGCATGGGCGAGGCTCTTTTCCCGTCTGTGATAGTAGAGAACCTGGAGGAGAAGGATTCCACGAACGGTAATTCCCACGACGAAGAAGCCGACAAAGACAGGGCTATTTTGGAGTAGGGCAGCCGCCAGCCCGGCACAGCGTCCTGTGATATTGAGGATCAGAAAGAGCAAGCTGAAGTCGCCTGCTTGCTTTCGCTGGTAGATGCGCCAGAGCTGGGGGGCATAGGATCCCTCGACAAGCCAGGTGGCAAGGAGACCTAAAAATATGGGCCAAGACATTATGGATAGTAGTGTACTGGCATAACTTTACTTTTGCAATCGGAATAATAGAATTTTATTGAAGGCTCCTGTCTGTCGGGTGAAATCGGCGGTCAAAGGCCGGGGAAAAGCGTGCGGCTCACAAAGATTCTGTAGGCTTTGATGCGCCCATGGTCGTTGTCCTGGCGCGGCTGGCAGCGAATTCCCGTGAGGGTCTGTTCCGAACCAAGATCAATCACCAGCTGATGGGGGTGCGGTGTTTTATCCGCGCTCCAGGCAGTGTGCCAGAAAGTGACGGGCTGCTGATCAAGTATATTATCCGCCGTGCCGCTCTCCCCGATCAGTCGAACTTGCCGGGGTGGGGCTCATGGCGGTTCCAGAACAGATAGACCGCCACGGTATTGCAGCCCATGGCCTTGAGCGTCTGGAGACGGTGCACCCAGTACTCGCGCGGGATTCTCGCAAAGTGCACCTCGCCACACAGTAGGCGGATCGGTTTACCATCAAGAAGAAAATCGGCTTTGCCGATCTCAAAGCGGGAAGACATGGCCTGAATTATACACTGCGCAAGATTTCCATCCACACGAATATGTCCGCCCACACGAACGTGGGCGTCTCCGGGCGCTTCGCGCCATAATGTCGCTCCGCGACTCACAAAATTCTCTGAGTCGCGGAGCGACATCCCAGCCGCAGGCTCACAGACGCCCACGTTCGTGTGGGCGGAAAATCAGGTACGCTGAGAGGATGAAACAACAGGAGTTGGGTGGCTGGAAGGCGGCGCATGAGTGCCATCTGGGCGTGAGGAAAAGCAATCTGGTGATTCGCTCCGTGGGGGGCGATCCGTATCTTATGGCCAGTGAGGTACCCGCCGTGAGTGGCCCGCTGACACTGGAGTGGCGGCAGCGCACCCAGACCCGTGGCTCTGCGGAGATCTTCTGGAGCGACGGGAGTGGTGGGTTTGCGGCGGCGCGGAGCGTGCAAGTGGGCTACACGCCTGGCGAGAAATGGCAAGAACTGCGTGTGACACTGCCCGTCAATGGTGCACTCACCGGGCTGCGGCTCGATCCGTGCCAGGCAATAGGCGACATTGAGATTGCCTGGCTGCGACTACGCGAGGCAAGTGGCAAGCTGGTGCGTGAGTGGAAGTTCACGGGTCTGAAAGACAGCGAGCCTGCGGGTAAGCTACCCGAAGTGGAAAAGTGGGCGTATCTCGATAATGGAAAAATTCGGATTGGCGTGAAAGTGTCGTCGGGGGCGGCGATCGGCTGGCTCTCGCTCTCCAAGTCTGGGCGTAACTTGCTCAATCACTGGGACCACGGGCGCTTGGTGCAGCAGAGCTACTACGGCGACGATGACGGTTCGATCTGGGGCAACAAGCCCTGGCGCTGGAACCCGGTGCAGGGCGGGGATTATAAAGGCACAGCCGCAAAAGTTCTGGCGCTCAAGCAGACAAAAACGACGCTCTACGCCAAGAGCATGGGGCGCAACTGGGCGGGCTGCACCGACCTCCCCGAGGCGATCTTCGAGCAGTGGATCACGCTTAACGGCGATGTGGCGCACGTCAAATTCAGGCTCACGTACTCGGGGACGCACTCCCACGCGAGCCGCCCCCACGAGATTCCCGCCATTTTCTTAGAGCCCGATCTGGACACGCTGGTGATCGGGGGCGACGAAGCGGCGCACAGTAAGCCCGGCTGGCCCAATGAGAGCCGCAAGCTCCCCGAGCACTGGGCCGCCTACGTGGATAAAGACGAGTTCGGAGTGGGCGCAAAGGTGCCCCTTGCCGACTCACTGACCTGCTATCGGTTCGGCGATGGTAAGCCCGAGCACGGGAGCTGCTCGTATTTTGCGCCGCTGACCAAGTTCGCCATCACGCCCGGTATGGTCTTCACCTACGACCTCTACCTCACCTGTGGGACGCTCACCCAGATTCGTTCACGGCTCAATAGACCCGATAAAGGCGATGTGCCCCGACGGTAGGCTGTCATCGGTAGCGGAGGCGACAATGGCGGCGGCAAACTCCGCGATGGTGGGAAGATCCCGGCTGCTGTCTAGTGCGCCTCGCTGCACACGCTCCAGAAGCTTCACGGTGATGGTACCCTCAATGCCATCGCCGCTGACAATCGTCAAGCGAATGCCGCGCGCCGCGAGCTCGGGGATGCGGGCACGGAGCGCGTCCTCGCCCGCTTTCTTGCTCGCCGCGACGGCTTCATAGGCAGGCGCGACGGGGTGCGTGCCGTAGAAATGCGCCCAGTGGCTGGTGACAAAGACGACACGGCTGCCCGGAGCCATTAGGGGTAAGAGCACATCAAGCGTGGCAAGCTGCGAGTCGCGGTTGAGGAGCAGCGCGTAGCCCGTGTCTTTGTTCTTCTCCATGCCACCGCTGGCATTGAGAATCAGCGTATCCAGCCGTCCAAAAGTCTCGTGGACGCTCTGCGCCATAGCGATGCGCTCGGTGGCCTCCGTGATGTCTGCCTGAGCAAGGAGCGCGTGCCGACCGAGTGCCCGAACCTGCGCTGCTACCTCCTCCGCACGGGGGGCTTTGCTTCGAAAGTTAATGACGATATCGGCGCCGCCTTCCGCCAGTAGCAGCGCCGTCGCCGCTCCGATGCCGCGCGAGGCGCCCGTTACCAGCGCTATCTTGCCTGTTTGCTCCATACCCGAGAGTATACCCTCAGGGCTTCTTGCGCGGAGCGGGCGTTGGGAGACAGTCCTCTAGACAGCCCTCGCACTCTTTCATGAGGCTAGCCGCGTGTCCATAAGAGGGATTGGCCTTGCGCCACTGCCAGGCCAGTGTGCCTAGGCTTCCCCCTATGACAAGCAGTAAGCTTGCGACGAGCCAGAGCGGGGCAGGCAACGAGAGATATGTATTTCTGGCACCCAGACGTGGTGGAAGCCCTGGCTGAGCCAACTCCGTAGCGAACTGGCGGGAGACACGTGCGTACTGCCGAAGGCGGGCACGGCAGGCGGAGCAACCTGCGAGATGGAGGGTTTGTTGCAGGCGGGCGCTAAGAGAGAGTTCCCTGTGTACCCAAAGGAGTAGCGCTTCGTCGTTGCAGGAGAGAGGGTGTTGGTTCATCGGCAGGCCTCCTCGCGGTCGGTGGTACTGGTAAGCTGGAGGCTACGGGAGTGTGCCTGGTAGAAATGGTACTTGACCGTATTCACGTTTTTGTCGAGAACCAGCGCGACCTCCGCCAGAGTCAGATCGTCGAAGTAGTAGAGCTCTAGTAAAACCCGCTGGTCGTCTGGGAGCTGAGCGAGCAGCGCACGTGCCCAGATCGCCGTTTCGGTGGCCGCGAGCCCACGATCGGGCAGCTCACACGCGAGCCTCTCCAGTGAGACCTCCCGAGGAGAGCGGCGCATACTATCCGCGGCTTTGTGTAGGGCGATCCGATAGAGCCAGGTCTTGAGGCGAACCCGGGGCTCAAAGGCGGGCAGTGCCGACCAGGCCGCGAGGAAAGTCTCCTGAAGCACGTCCTCAACGGCGTCGTTAGGAAGCCGTCGCCGCAGAAAGCCACGCAGCGCCGTCTGATGAAGCTGGACGAGGCCATCGAAGGCGGCACGGTCTCCGCGCTGAGCACGCAGGAGCAAGCCTTGCTCCGACGGCAGGTATTGCCGTGCGCTTGTTTTGCTTGACTCGCTTCGTATACCTTCCACCGTAGAGCCTCTATCGTGGAAACGTTGCAAAAAGTTGGCTGTCACGAAACTATTTTAGCACTTGCCCAACGAGCCGCACAAACTCCGCCGCGAGCTGATACTCCGCCTCGCTGGGCAAGTGCTCCAGCATAAAGGGCGTGTCCGGTGGGAGCTTTCCCATCTCCTCCAGAAAGACTCTGTAATCGAGCCCACCAAGCCCGGGCCGCACTTCGTCTAGGTGCACCGTGAGGTTCTGGCGTAGCAAAATATCTTTGGCATGTACCCCCACAATCTGCGAGCCGAGCAGTGCAAAGCACTCGCGCAGAAACGCGGCGTTATGAAAGTAACGTGTGGGGCAGTTGATCAGGTTCACCGGATCAAGATGCACCGCGACACTTTTTCGGTCAATGGCCTGCATCAAGTCCAAGTAGCTCTGCGGCGAGTCTGGGTACATCCAGGGCATGGTCTCCAGCGTGTAGACCGTGCTTTCAGGCTGAACACTGTCCACGATCTCCTGCACACTCTCGACAATCAAATCAAACGCTTCTGCCGTCAGATCCTCCGCACACGGCCCGTCCCATTTCTCTCCAAGCGAACCCGCGATGTTCACGCAGCACACCGCCCCAATCTTCTCAGCCAGCTCTAACTGTCGCTTGCAGAACTCCCGCGCCTCGCGCCGGGTTTTCTCGTCTTTAGAGAGCGGGTTGCTCCATGCCCCGACCTCGGCGATAACAATATCCGCCTCCCGCGCCGCCTGGGCGTAGGTTGCAATGGTTGTGTCGGGCGCATCACTTTTCACCGGGCAATACGCCGCCTGGTAGCCCGCCGCCTGCACGGCGGCGATCCATTTCGTGGGCGTCGAAATATCCCCGAACACGGGGCCACCTAATCTCATGGCATTTTTTCGGGGTCAGGAAGTTTAGAGCAAGCTCTCCGGGGCGACAAAGGGGATGGCGAACTCTTCAGAGAGGGGCTCGTAGGTGAGCTTGCCTTCGACGATGTTCAGACCCTTGCGGAGCCCGGCATCGTCCTTGAGGGCTTTCTTCCAGCCTTTTTTGGCGAGGGAAAGAACGTACGGCAGCGTCGCATTGGTGAGCGCCGCCGTGGATGTGTGCGGAACCGCGCCGGGCATGTTGGCGACTCCGTAGTGCAGGACACCGTCTACAAAGTAGGTTGGGTTCTGGTGCGTGGTCGGGTGCGTGGTCTCGATGCAGCCGCCCTGGTCC
>JANNDD010000744.1:0-3215 GCA_031387365.1 Armatimonas sp.
CAGGGTAGTGGATTTTTGCATCGCGTACCGTCCAGATATCAGGCGGCAGCTCGGATGCGGCGAGGCGAATTTTGAAGTCCTGCCGCAAGAGCCACAGGCCGTCGTAGAAAAGGCCAAAAGCCCAGAGAACGCCCTCCCACCCCCCTGCCCCCGCACCACCCCAAAACCGGCGGAAGGGGGTGAGAGGGTGGGTTTTAACCACTCCCAATATTGGGCGGGGGTCGCGAGGAACGAGTGGGGGGAGGGAAACTTCAATCCGATACCGCGACAAGTCTTTGTCGCTCTCGTGGCGCTCACGGACGAAGCCATGGGTGAGGAGCAGGTTGCCGTCGGGGTGGCGAATATCCTGCCCCCAGCACCAGCACTGCTGGTCCAATAACAGTTTCCCCTCACGGATCACCGAGGGCGGCACGCGCCAGATTGAACCCATCGGCTAGCGACGCTTCGTGGTTGCGGCGGCTGTCGTCTTTTTGGTCGCCTGAGCCCGGCGTACTACAAGCTGACCACGGATCGTTCGTAGCTGGCTGAAAAGCATTCTCATATCATCGTTATCAGATCCCATTTTTTCTTTGGCGCTGGCGATTTCTTGTTCCAAGAGATTGGCTTGTAATTCCAGAACGGCGATGACCGGATCACCGTTCGAGGCAACATTCAGGCTTGCGATGGTCGGGTTTTTGGGCAGGTGGTTACTAACATGCACCTGAGCGGGGGCGATATTGACTTGTGGCGGTGCAGTCGGTGCCATTGGAGCGAGCTTGAGAATCCAGACACCGTTTTTGCGGGTCTCGACGTTTATGGGCTTGTCGGAGGCGGCCAGCAAGAGCGCTACCGCCTCCTTAAGCGGGAGTGCGGCAATATCCACGGTGAAACTGAGCTTACCCTCAATGCCAGGGCCAATAAGGTAGGGTACCTTCTGCTTCTCGAAAAGTGCTGTCAGCGCATCGCGGAGCGTGGTTTCCGTACGGGCGATAGCAGCCAGTTGAGGAACGGGGGGCGGTTCCTGAGCGTGTACCGAGAGAGCGGGAGTGAGAGCCAGGGTGGCAAGTAACAACAGACGGGACATAAAGCAAACCTCCTGAAGGCGAAATTCTAATCTTCCTCATCATCATCGGCCAGCTCGGTGGCTTCTAAACACAGCACCCAGTCGTTGTGACGGCCTAGTGTGGGCGGGGCGACATTGATCTCCCCCTCGCAGTCCACTTCGTCGTCGTCCACCGCGATCCCAGTGCGTGGGTCGTACCAGCTCACGGCGGCGGTGTCGAAGCCTAAGGCATCCACATTGAGCGTGAGTTCGCCGCCTTCGGGCAGATAGCAAAGAAGCCAGCCGTCGCCGATTAAGCAGCGGGCACCCGTGTCTTCGGTAAGAATGCGCTCCTGGGCCGGGATGCCGGTGGTGAAGTCGCGCTCCTCGAGCAGAGAGCGGAGATGGCGCACCTGCCAGGCTCCAGAGAAGTGCAGCGCCTCGCTCCAGTGCGTGTCGGCAAAGGCAATGGCGGGGTGACGGCTCGAATCAAAGAACTGCCAGACATCCTGGCAGCCGTAGGTGACCCCACACGCCCCCGCCAGTACGGAGCGCCAGAGAGAAATCCGCACGTCGTCGTCACGGAAGCGGCTCGTGTCCGGCTTCCAGTTGATCGGGTGGTTCTCGTAGTTGGGCTCCGCATCTAGTGTTGGCTTGAGGGGCAAGAGCGCGTAGTCTTTGTCCACCATCGCTGCGTTGTCAATGCGCCGTGCCCCATGTCCGGACTGAATCTGATTAAAATCCAGCCAGTCCTCGATGTGAAAATCCGTGCTGGAGTGGCAGCCGCCCTGGGGGTGGAAGGTAATCAAGTGATTCGGGTCGGAGTCACGAAGAGCCTGCCCCAGCTTACGAAACGTCTCTTTTTCGTCGGCGGTCTGTGGCTTTCTATCGCCACCGTTGATCCAGATAAGGTTCTCGCGGTGCAGGTAGCGCAGGCCCAGCCACTTGCCGTAGGCGTAGGCATTTTGTGGATTGAAGACGACCGGCCCGGCTCCCCACGCCTTCACGACTTTATCGCCCCAGGTGGGGAGCAGCCCGACAATCAGGCCCAGCGACTCCGCGTACTCTAAGACAGCGTCCACGTGGGCGAAGTAGCGCTCGTTGGGCCTGGTCGGGTCGAGGTCATGGAGCGGTAGATCGCCGTTTTGATTCGGCTCGGTCAGCCCGTCGAACTCCGCGAGCAAGACGGCCTGAATCACCGTGAAGCCCTGCTCGGCGCGCACGTCTAGATAATGCTTCGCCTCCTCAAGTGTCAGGCGGTGAAACAGCTCCCAGGCGGTGTCGGCGAGGTAGAAAAACGGGGTCTGGTCGTCCCACTGAAGAAAGCGACGATTGTCGGTAATGCAGAGATTCATGGACGCATTTTACCCTGCATCCTTGGCGGGCAGTAAAATAAGTAGTCTATGCGCTACGGAAGCGATCTGGGTCTTGCCGCAGTGCTTCTTGCTCGTTGCTAGTCATCTCCCGCTTTTCGAGCGCTACAGGAATGGCAACCTCAAGAAGCCACTCGCGGAAATTGTCTCCAAGCAAGACATGGTCGTAGGCACAAGCGGCGGCACTGATGCAGCAAACCGCAAGGCGTGGTTCCCGGCTCTCTAAATAACGTGCGCCGTCAACGACGGCATCGGCCGCGCTCTGGGTTTCGCTATAAAGGCAATCATAATGAGGTGAGGGAATCCTTTGGGTACACTCCAGCCAGTTAGGCCACTGATTCTCGCAAAGGAATGCCTTCATTGCCTCAACGATCCTTCGCGGTTGGGAACTGGTGCAGCTAATCTCCCAGCAAGGAAGGGCGCGGCGGGCAACAAAGTAGACAAGCCAGTCAAGAATATCTGGATCATGGGCATGGATAGCGAGAACGAGGCGACCGGGTGGAACTGAGAATATGTCGTTATCGCACATCCCTTCTTCTGCGTCCCACCAAGCATCCAGCTCTTGAGTGAAAACCTGAACAGCGGTAACTAATGCGTGCTCCACTCCGTCAAGATACCCTGAAGGACGGTAAAATGTCTTTATGAAACCTCTGATGGAAGATACGCCACCTGAGATTGAGGAGCGCTGGTTGGCGGGCTTGCGCAAGCGCACCCCCGCGGAGCGGTTTCGGCGTGTGGGGGAGCTCAACGCCATGCTAAATCAATTTGCTCTTGCGGAGACCCGCCGCCGCCACCCCGACGCAAGTGAGCGTGAGCTTCAG
>JANNDD010000830.1:0-8509 GCA_031387365.1 Armatimonas sp.
CCTCGGGCTCACTAGTGGGATACGGACCCGCTCCGTACTGCTCGCTCTCTGTGCGCCAGTGGCCGGGGAAGTTACGGTTGAGGTCGAGCCCCTCTTTATTGCCCTGCACTTTAAGCGAGACCCCGTCGTAGTTCTTGTAAAATCCCTCGGGCAGAATACGATAGTACTCTCCGCCAAGTTCCGTCGGGTCGCGGCGCACCATCAGGCGCGGCTCGGTGGCGTGTTTCTTCCAAGGGCCGTCTGCATCCTTTAAGCGCATTTGCAAGGCCAACCCATCACCATTCACGTCCTCGCGCTTGATCCCCTCCAGTGCGTCTTCCTCAAAAGGATAGGGCCGCGTGCTGGAGCGAATGGAGCGCCCCGTGGTGAGATACAGCTCCGCGCCATCAGGATTCACACGGGGAACTAGATAAAATGCCCGTGTATCGAGTGCTCGCGTGATCTCGGCATCGGTGCCATAACCCAAAACCAGCTTCTCCAATAAATACGTCAGCGCCGTCGTCGGCGACACTTCCGTGGCGTGGATATTGGCATCGCCCCATACGGCAGGCTTCTCGGTGTCCGGCCCCGTCGCAAAGTTGGTCACCGTGGCGCACCAGATGTCGCGCCCCTCAAAGCTCTTGCCAATACTCTCGATCTTTACAAGATTCGGGTACGCCGCAGCGACGGCTTGCAGGCCCGTCGTTAGTTCATCGTGCTTGATGTAGCGATCAAAGGGAAAAAAACTCATTTACTCTCTCCCGCCGATTGAAATCGGCGTCTACAATGGCGCTGCGCGCCGCGAAGCCCGTTCCGGGCTAGAGGCCAAACGCGGATTTGAGGAGCGCGATGCTCTTGGGAACCGCTGTGGCAGGGTCTTCTTTGCCCTCCATCTCGAGTGAGATGTAGCCGCTGTAGTGGACTGATTTTAAGATTTGCGCAATGCGATTGTAGTCCATCTCTAGGGTGTACCACTCGCCGCCGCCGAAATACGTCTTGGCTTGGACGAAGCGCACGTACTTGGCCATCTTATCCAAGTTCTCGTAGAGATCCTCACGGAAATTACCCGTGTCCATGAGCCCGACCAGCCACGGCGAGTTGACGGCATCTATCACGCGCAAGACACCCTCGGGCGTACGTGTCAGGCCCCAGTGGTTTTCCAGCGCCAGTGTCACGCCGCACTCGGCGCACTTGTCCAGGCACTTCTGGATGCTCTCGATACACCAGCCAAAGGCATCGTCTTCGGTGTAGCCCGGAATGGGCGGCTCGTCGCCGCGTGCGTCCATTAAGTCATCAAAGCTCGCGATGGTCTTCCAGCGACCGGAGTTCAGCCGAATGCAGGGAATTCCGAGTTTGTAGGCCAGCTCGATGCAGCGCAACGTGTGATCTACATGTTGCTTGCGAAGTTCTGGCTCAGGGTGAACAAAGTCCTGGTGAATCGAGAGGCAGATCAGATCCAGACCATTGAGAAAGGCACGACGTTTCAGGCCCTGAAGATAGCTGTTATCCTCACTGTCCATCTGCCGGTGGAGAATCTCGACTCCCGAGACTTCCAGGCGTGCTGCCTCCTCAATCACATGCTCAATCGCGACCTTTGGCTCTTTGAAGTGCCAGTACGAATACGACGAAATCCCCAGTTGGATACTCATAGCGCCCATTGTACCCGCGTGAGTCTATGCGGGGCATGTTATTTATCCCCCTGCAGTGACGGGGACGATTTTTCGATTCAGTACAAAGACACGGCGTGGAGTGCTCGCCAGGACGGCACCGCTGGAGTCTAGGGCCTCGATCTCAATAAAATACTCCCCATCCACCAGATGCGTTGTGTCCCAAGTGATCACAAAGGGCGCGAAGTTTTTCAGCGCCTTGATGTTTCCATCCACGCTCAGGCGTAGAAACGACACGCGGGTCGGGTCCGTCATGGTCGAGTTGATGGTCACCTGGCCACTGACAATGGCAACTTTATTGATGCGTGCCTCCGCAAGCCGCACCTGCCGGTAGCGATCCTGGGTGGCTTCCACCACTTTACGAAGCTCCTCGACACTCGGCTCCGGGAGGCGGATGCGAAAGCCCGTCACCCCCTTGCTGCACGTCCGGCTCTTACCCGCCGCTTTCCAGAGCTCGCTCAGGCCCTCAGCAGTAAAGGCATCCAGGCGCACCCCAAGAATAGGCGGCATGGCCTCCCACTCCCCGTCGTCTATCTGCCAGTCTACCGTGGCCCCCTCGCCAAACAGCCCGAGATGTCCTAAAAACAAGGGAGCTGTCCCCTCCAGCTCACGGCGGCGCTTGACCGGCTTACCGTCTTCACCCAGAGCCCCCAAAAGTAGCATCATCGGGGCATCGTGCTCGTTGGTGCGGCCGTTGTGCCAAAAAGGCGAGATCTGGAAGCCGCCTCGGCGCTCTTTCCCCTCCCCTTCGGGTTGCCGCGTGTCAATGGGTGCCGTGGAGACCGTGATAACGCCCGTGTGCGCCGTGTTGATGCGCCCCACGCCCGTGTAGCTCGTCCCATCGAAGCGACCGATACCGGCCACCGGCTTCACAACATACGTCACCACCCGGCTCTCGCCCCCCGCAAGAGCGACACTGACTTTCCCACCGAGCTTATTTTCGATCAGCACCTCGCGCAGACGCTTTAACGGAACACGGACGGGGATAATCAGTATCTCGCCCTGGCCACGTGGCTTGAAGCCCTCGGGCAGCGGAATCAGCCGCCCACCGCGCGACTCCGTGTACACCATGTTGCCCGGAAGCGGTGCGAGTTCTCGAAAGATGGAGGTGCCCGCAGGGATATCGGTCTGCATGCCCACGGAGCCCGCGCGGTGTCCCCCGTAGCCAAAATTCGCTTTGTCTCCTGAGAACTCCGTCGGGGATATCCCCATCACAAGCGGTGCATGGAGCTGGGGGTCTTCCCCTGAGATGCGGATGCGCAGGCCGTGTACGGCGACCGCCGCGACAGACCCCACCGGCGCATACTCGGCGGCAATGTAGCCCTCACTGGCTCCCGTGCATGGCTGTGTCACACGCCCAACAATAGACCAGCTCGATCCCGCATCGGTCGAAACCTGGATCGTCCCTAGCCGACGGTTCACAATTCGTAAGCGGTGGAGCTCAAACGAGTCGTTGTCAGGCTGCGGCTTGTCTTGATCTTTGCCTTTGTCTTGATCTTGGGAAACAGGCTCTTGCGCAAAGAGCGTGGCAGGAAATATCCCGATGGTAAAGGCCGTTAGTAAACTTTTTCGTGAGAGCATGGCAACAAGTATTATATCGCCCCGCGTAGCCGCTCAAGCTCCGCACGAAGCCGTGTGATTTCTTCCTCAGCCTCGGCGGCGCTTCGGAGCGGCTCGCCCGTGAGGCTGTCTCGTAAGCGCAGCCGACGGTTTTCTTGCACCAGCACGAGCCCCAGCTGCTCCGAGTGCAGACATCCCTCGGCATCGGGAGCAATCGGGGCGTACATGCCCAGTGGCGTCAAACGGTAGCCGCGCAGTGCGGGCTGGAGATACTCGCCTTTTGGATCGAAGAGAAAGTACTCAGGGACACGCAGGCTCTCGTAGCGCAATAGCTTCTCGCCGATGTCCTCGTTGCGCGTTTTCTTACTCGTGAACTCAAAGACAACCGAAGGAAGCTTGCCGTCCTCTTCCCAGGACTTAAAACTGTCGCGCGGGCGCTGTGCAACACCAAAGACAACGTAGCAATCTGGTGATATCTTTGCCGTGGGATCGCCCTGCCGAAAGAACACAAAGTTATTTCCAGAGACGTAGACCTCGTTCGCACGCTGCAGAAAATAGGCACGGAGAGCGTCTCGGCAGTACGCTATCAAATCAATATGCAGGTCAGTTTCAGCCATGGGTTTTCCATCCGACGTGGGGTAGACGACACGACGGGTAGGTTTCGTGGGAGTCAGAGTTGCGGACATGACGGTATTATATCTCCATGTGGCTTCCGACTCCTGCACTTATCTTCGCTCAGCCCGATGTGGCGGAGCTAAAAAAGCTTCTCGCGGAGGCACCAAAAGCCGCCGAGTATCCCAATGCTGCTAAGGCGACACTCTTAGATCTTGCGGATATTACCGTGCGGCCCGACGGCTCCGCGCGGATTGTAACCCGCCAGGCGATAAAGATCCTCAACCAGCGTGGGCGTGAGCAAGAAGCCGAGATTAAGGTTCCCTACAACGGCAGCTACGAAACCGTTAAGCTCATTCGGGCGCGGACGCTGCGACCCAACGGCCAGATTGTGGAGGTCAAGCCCACGGAGGTGCGTAATGGCGCTGCCAGCGAGGGCTACGATGATGCTAAAGTCCTCTCGTTCTCCATGCCCGCCGTCGAGCCAGGGTGCTTAATCGAGTACGAGTATGTCACGGAGCAGAAGACCTCGCCCCTGCCCGGCCACTTCTGGTTTCACTGGTACTTCCAGGGCGGCTTTGATCCCGTGCAGCTCACGCGCCTGCGGGTGACGGTTCCCAAGTCGCTCAATTTAGCACGGCAGCTACGTAACAGCACGATTGAGCCCACGATCCGCCCGAGTGCCGATAGCAAGAGCGTGACGTATACCTGGGAAGAGAAAAATGTCGCTCCCCTCAGCACCGAGCCGCTCATGCCCCCCGTCGAGCGCCAGCTCCCTAAGCTCACCGTCTCCACCGTCCCGAGCTGGCAAACCGTCGCTGACTGGTACACAAAGCTCGGACGCGAAGCCCTGCAACCCGATCCCACGGTGTCGGCGCTGGCCCGTGAGCTAACCAAGAGCTGCCGCACCGACGAAGAAAAAGCCCGGGCGATTTTTTACTATGTTCAGGAAAAAACCCGCTATGTTGCCATCGAGCTGGGGATCTCCGCCTACCAGCCCCGCCCCGCAAGCCGCACGCTCACAGTTCAGTACGGCGACTGTAAAGACATGGCAACTGTGCTCGTGGCGCTCCTACGGGCCACGGGCCTGACCGCCTATCCCGTGCTGCTCCAGGCGGGGGAACCCTTTGCCCAGCAGACCGAGCTCCCCTCGCCCCACTCCTTCAACCACGCCATCTGTCAGACTAAAATCGGGGGAAAGACCTACTGGCTCGATGCCACCGCACAGGTCTGCCGATTTGGCGATATTCCCCAGGCAGATCGAGGCGTTGAGGCGCTGGTCATCAAAGACGGCAAGGCGGAGTTTGAGACGGTTCCCGAAGCCACTCCCGAGCAGGCGACGACAGATCAGACCGTCCGCCTCGTGCTGGATGCGGAAGGAAGCGCCAGCGGAACGGTTGCTCTTGCTGGCAACGGCGACTACGAGCTCGCTCTGCGGGCAAATCTGATCGTGAAAAGCCCCGACGAGACTAAAAAATACGCCGAAGCGCTCCTGGGAATCATTGGAGTCAATCCGAAAGTCGAGAGCTACCGCCTCTCGGAGCCGGGCAATCGCGACCTGCCCCTGACACTCGCAGCCAACGCACGCTTCCCCTCCTGGGCGAATGTCAGCGGTGAGCTTCTGCTTTTCAAGGCCCGCCCGGATCAGGCAAGCTCCCCGTTCGCCTCGCCGTTCACCGAAGACAGTCGTCTCTATCCGATCTACCAGTCGGAGCCACGCCTAATGCGCTCCACACTGGAAATCACTATCCCTGAGGGCTTTAGCTATCTGTATGTCCCCAAGTCCAGCTCGGGGCAGAGCCGCTTGGGAAGCTTTACGCGCACCGTCCAACAAGAGGGGCGCAAACTGACGATTTTTATCGAAGTACGGGATCAGCGTGTCACGGCTCCGCCCAGCGAGTACGCCGAGCTCCGACAGTACATAGACCGCTATTTACGCATGTACAGCGAGTCTGTCATTGCGAAAAAAGACTAGAAACGGGGTGATAAAATAGCAACACGATGTTTGCCCGGCTCCGCGAGGACGTTGCTACGATCTTTCAAAAAGACCCCGCCGCGCGCAATCTCTTAGAGGTTTTTACCTACGCGGGGCTCTGGGCGGTACTCTACCACCGCCTCGCCCATGGCCTCTGGAAACGAAACTTGAAGACGGCAGCACGGTGGGTCTCCCAGTGGTCACGCTTCGTCACTGGTGTGGAGATCCATCCGGGTGCAACTTTAGGGCGGCGGCTCTTTATTGATCATGGGATGGGGGTAGTCATTGGGGAGACGGCAATTATTGGCGATGATGTGCTGATGTACCATAATGTCACCTTGGGAGGAACGAGCCTGGAGAAGACCAAGCGCCACCCCACCATTGAAGACGGTGTGCTGATTGGGATGGGTGCCAAGGTTTTGGGCAATATTACCGTCGGGGCGAGAGCACGCATCGGCGCGAATGCCGTCGTGATTCGTGATGTCCCCGCCGACTCGACGGCGGTAGGAATCCCGGCACGTATTGTCGGTCAGTCACCCCAGTCTCCGTCATCGTCCGTGATGGATGCCAGCCTCAATGCACCGGATCCGAACGCGGAAGCCTTACGGTTACTCCGCGAAGACATGCAGCAATTACGCCAGCGACTGAGCACACTCGAAAACAAAAAAGAGCACGAAACTAAGCCTCCTTCCCTCACGTCTAACTCCCAGTAATCCCGAAAAAACTCTAAGATAAAATCAGAATGACTAGCGCAGAAACGACATTAGATATAGTAGAACCCGTAGCCACCGACACTCCACGACGTTCCCGTGGTTTTATTATTGGCATGACAGCGGCACTTTTAGGGCTTGGGGGAACCGCGAGCTTTGTTGGTCTGTCGTACTCCCGCACCCTCCCCGATAGTAACAAGATCGCGCCGGGGGTCTCGGTGGGAACGGTTCCCGTGGGTGGACTCACTCGTGAGGAAGCTTTAGAGAAGACTCGCTCCTGGGCACGTGAGCGCCTCACGGATGCGATCACGCTTGTTGCGCCCGTCACGGAGAAAAAGTGGGCAGTGACGACCGGCGAGCTCGGTGGGCGCTTTGATTTAGACACGGCGCTGGACGCGGCGTGGCAAATCGGCAAAGACGACAACTTCTTTGAGCGGCTCTACCACGGTAACAAAGAGCGCGATGTGATGATTACGCCGGATTTCAAGTTGGATTCGGCAAAGCTCGATGCTCACTTGGCCAAAATCGCCAAAGCTGTCCGCAAGCCCGCGAAGAATGCCACCGCGAAAATGGATGCCAAAGGTGCACTGGTGCTGGCAGAACGCGAACAAAAAGGCATCGAACTCAACCTAGAGGCAACCAGAGCCGCACTGCTAAAGAACGGCATGGGGGCGCTCGCGGATGGTGAGAAGGCGGAGCTAGTCGTCAAGGAAGAGGAGCCCAAAGTCACCGGGGACGATCTTGGGAAGATAGGCACCCTTCTGGCAGCCTATAGCACGGACTACGGTGGCTCGCCCCGGAACCGAAAGGTCAATGTTGGGCTTGCCGCTAAGAAAATCAACGGGACGCTTCTGGCTCCCGGCGAAGTCTTCTCCTACAACGCAATTGTCGGGCCGCGAGAGACAGAATTTGGCTGGAAGATGGCCCATCAGTACCAAGATGGCCTCGTGGTAGATGGTGTCGGTGGCGGAGTCTGTCAGACCTCTACCACGCTCTACAATGCTGTGATCCGCGCCGACCTGAAGATTGTGGATCGCTCTAGCCACTCCATGCCGGTTCGCTACGTCAGTGTGGGCTGCGATGCAGCTGTGGCCTATGGGGCAGTGGACTTGAAGTTCCAGAACTCCACCGACGGCCCGATTTTTGTGGGAGCCAAAGCCGATGGCGACAGGCTGACATTTCGTATCTACGGCACCCAGGCTCCCGCACGAAAAGTCCTCTCGTTTTATGCAGGCGAGCGGCGCTACAACGCCTCGGGTGGTTCGTCGGTGACCAGCTACCGCAAGGTTCAGCTTCCCGATGGCACGACCAAGACCGAAAAAATTGATAACTCCTCGTACCGTGCGCCCGCCACGCCGCGCCGTTGATTGAGTTGATGGATGGGAAAGAAACACAGATGAAAAACGTGCGCTCTTTTGCTCTTGTTGCTCTCGGGCTAGTGCTGGGTCAGGTTCCCGCCGTGCATGCCCAGCTTGATAAGACCATCAAAGGCACGCTGATCTTGTTTGCCGTGGACCGCTATGGCAAAGATATCAATAAATTTGTCAATGATGTGACACGCACCCAGGATATCGGCGATGAAGCCGTCACCAAAGTGGTTCCGATTCTGACAGTAGGCAGCGGCACTTACGCTGGCGCAGCTCAGGTCAATGGCCCGCGCCGTTTAGTGGACACCGTGAAGGCAGTCGCGCAGATGGAGGGCGAGAAGCGGATCATCCAGCCCACCGTGCGTGTGCGTGGCCTCATCCCCGTGTCGGATCGCGCCGTCAAGAGCCTGGAGTCGCTTAAGCGCGTCCCCGGCGTCGGTGTGACCGCCACCCTTGAGGTGAAGTTGTAAGTTGACCCCGGATTTCCCTCCCCCGCCTCGTCCCTCGGCACCCCCTCCCGATAACGGGAGAGGGTTGGGTGGGGGAACCTACCCCCTCTGTAATCTCCCCCTCCCTTCTGTTATCGGGAGGGAGGGAATAAGGTTTTATTAGGATGACCTTCGACGAACTCGCCTCCAA
>JANNDD010000837.1:0-13630 GCA_031387365.1 Armatimonas sp.
GTATGATTGACACGGAAGGGGCGTGGGAGCGGACGCGGGGCAGGGGCGCGGTTGTGGCGGTGATTGATACCGGCGTGACCAAGGCGCGGGACTTTAAGCAGACGACGTTCACGGCGGGCTACAACTTTGTGAGCAAGACCACCAATTCCGACGACGACCACGGGCACGGGACGCACGTCGCGGGGACGATTGCGGAGTCCACGAACAACAATGAGGGCGTGGCCGGGATCGCGTTTGAGGCGACCATCATGCCGCTGAAAGTGCTCTCCGCCGAGGGGAGTGGCTCCAGCGCCGATATCGCCGATGCCATTCGCTTCGCCGCCGACAAGGGTGCGAATATCATCAACATGAGCCTTGGCTCCGCCTACCCCTCCGATGTGATCCACGAAGCCTGCAAGTATGCTCGCAAGAAGGGCGTCACGATTGTCTGTGCGGCGGGCAATAGCTTCAAGGAAGGGGTCGGCTACCCTGCCGCCTTCCCGGAGTGCATCGCTGTCTCCAGTGTAGGGCCGAGCGGAAAGCTCTCTAAGTTCTCGTCGTGGGGCAAGCAAGTCGCGCTCGCTGCGCCGGGCGGCGACATGATTGACTCCAAAGACCCCAATGACGGCATTTTACAGAACACGGTCTACTCTGGTCAGGATGACTACTTCGCCTTCCAGGGCACGTCTATGGCATCGCCCCATGTCGCCGGAGCCGCCGCGCTGGCCTACAGCCAGGGCACCAAGGACCCGGCGAAGATTAAAGACCTGCTGCAGAAGACCGCGAGCAAGCCCAAAGAGAACAACACCAAGAAGTACGGCGCAGGCATTCTCAATGTGGGCAAGCTCACCGCTAAGGGGGCGGCGGACAATACCTGGAAGCTGCGCCACGCACTGGCGATTGGCTTTGCGGGCCTCCTAATCGGGTTCGGTGGGCCGCTGGGCCGCCGCAATCTCGCGCTACGTGCCGGTATCGGAGCCGCGATTGCTGGGGGCTTCTTTGTCCCGGATGCCATCACAAACGTTGTGGGTGCGGACTCCGCGTGGAACCTGCTCAGCTTCTCCGCACTTGCACCGGCGCTGCTGGTTTGGATGCTGCGTAAAGGCCCCGCCCTGAAAGTGGCGTCGGGCGCGGCGCTGGGTGTGGGCGTGAATCTCTTCGCAAACTGGAACAACGCCACCATCCCCTTCACCACGGCGACGTTTGGGGCGAGCGCACTTCCCTGGACACTCGCGAACATGACCGTGGCTCTCGGGTTGGCCGTGGCAAGCGCACTCTGGGCGGCAAAACGCCTTCGGTAAGGCATCTCTCCCCCAAGCCCCCTCTCTTCGCCTGAAACCCAACTTCGTTGGGGCGAAGAGAGGGGGTGTTTTATTTTGGGATGCCGTAAAATAGACCATGTTGCTTCCCGCTGTTGTTTGCTTTGTGACACAGCCACCCATTAATAGCCTCGCTTCTGTTCTGGAGCGGCTCTACTGGAACGCGGCGGCGCGAGGCCCACTGCTGATTGTCGCGCCGGAGCTGTACACGCCGCTCCAGAAGCCCGACGAGGCCCCGCCCGATCTCTTTCACCATGACCAGAGCGACGCCCACGAAGACGGGGAGCCGGAGGACAAGCCCGAGCCGCTGAAGCTCCCGGCGGGGCTGCTTAATCCTACTGTGCTCTTGCCTCACTTTGGACTCCAGATAACGCGCCTGGAGGGGCTCAGTGTGGTCACTCACCCCCGGATGCAAGTTCCCCAGGCTCTCTCCCTCACCGAGGATCAGCTAGAGGATGTTGTCTCGCTGCCCACGAGCACGCTGGAGCGCTTTCTTGCCACCCTCGATGAGCCCCAGTGGCAGGCAATCGGGAGCATGCAGGGGCTGGCGGAGACGCAGCTTCAGAGTCCACAGCAAAAAAAACTCTTTCGCCAGCTCCTCCCCGCCACGGCGGCAGCCTACTTTGTCACGGAGCCGCCTCTTCCCAAGTGGGATCCCGAGACATCAGATTCGCCTCCGACGCTCCCCCCCGGTGCGCTTGTCGGGATGCGGCTCCATATCGAGAAACGGCTCTCGCTGAACGTCTTTGTGCCCGGAGCTGGGCGGGAGGGGGTAGGGCTGCGCGACCAGGAGAGCCTCGATCCCGAGGGCAAGCTCCGCCGTGCCGTTCTCTTGCAGCCAGAGAAGTATCTCAATGAGGAAACTATCTCTCCCTGGGCAACCCAGCCTGCGCGTGTCAAGCCCACGCACCTCGATCCGGCCAGCCATGCCCTGGATGCGCCCGTTGCGCTGGAGGGAGCCAAGACGGTCGGGGAGCTGGTGGAGCGCATTGCACGAGCCACGCGCATTCACTTAATCTGTGACAAGCGGGTCGCGGGCCGTAGTGTCTGGATCAAGGGCAAGGGCAGTATCCGGGCAGGGACGGTGCTCGCCGCGCTCTGTCGGGGCGTGCAGGGGGCGGTGCGGCGGCTGGACAACCTCTACCTGCTCACCGCCGATACACAGACCAGCATTGAGCGTGATGAGGGAATAGTACTTGGCTACGGATTGCTGGACAAGCAGATGAACGAGCGGGGAAAGCAGGCACGTGACGAGGCGACAGCGGCACGCGGGCTTTTAATCCGTACCCGCGCCGCCGATAAAGTTCCTCACGATAGCCGTAGCGAGGCACCTGAGGCACTCTGGAAGCTGGGAGAGAAGCGCTCCCCGGTGCGCCGCTCTAGCATCTTCGACGACGACGATGCACCGCCCGCGGATCCGGAGAGCCTCCCGCTCGCCAGCCTCCCCCCCGTTTTCCAGCAGCGGGCTCAGGCCAGTTTTCAGAAGCGCCCAATTGGGGAGGCGCCCACGCAGGTCTCGGCGCGTGTGATGCTCTACACCGAGCTGCTCCTCCCGCGCCTCAATGCTCGCGCACGCATTGGCAGTGTCCCCCTAGAGCGTGTGCACCCGGAGACGCCCCTCCCGGAGCCTCCGCCGCCGGTCACCTGGCCCGAGACACCGGTTCGCGCCTGGTATGTCCCGCTTCCCGCTAATGAGAAAGAGAGTACAGCTCTCGTCACCCTGGCGACCCAGTGCAAGGCAACCGAGCTACGGATCGCCCTGCCGCCTGGCGACGACGCCGAGAAGCGCCTTGCGGAGCTGGCGAAGCGTGCTAAAGATGCCAAGCTCAAGCTGGTTCCTGTGCTCCGTCCGTTTGTGGCCCTGAGCCCGGAGGCACGTCGGGATATTGACCTGCTAGGGCGCACCGCGCGCACCTGGAGCCAGACCCTGGTGGGAAAGCTAGAGCCGCCCCTCTCCGACTACATCGAACCCGAGGCACTCGACACGACTCTCTTCAGTGCCTACTGCCAGCGCCTGGCCCAGCTTCCCGGGGTGACGGGCCTCGCGCTCGCGGAGCTCGCCCCGCCCGGCTACGGCACTAATGAGCCGTGGGAAGGAGGCGGACAGTGGAGCGAGCGTCTCGCATTTCTCCAGAAAGAGGGACTCGACCCGGCGGACTTGAAAGACGAGAATAGCCCCCCCGAGGCGCAGGAGCGCTGGGAAAAGCGCAAAGAAGCCCGGCGGGAGGTGGCACTCACCCGGCTGCACCGCGCCTTGAAAGCTGCCGCGCTTCCTGTCTTACTCTCGGCGGAGGGCAATACAGGCTGGGAGCAGTGGCGGCCCGGGCTTCTACACACTCCTGCCTACGACAGTGAGGATACTCCTAAAATTGCCGCCGAGGCCCGCCCCGCTCTTTTGGCCCTCTCTCTTAAGGGAACTCCCTGGCGTCCCTCAGCTCCTTCTGAGGGAACTATAGAGGCACTTCTTGACACCACCGGCCAGCTCCGCGTCTGGCTCCAGCGTGCGCTCAAGCCGATCACTCAGGAGCCGCACTACGATGGTGTCGTGCTGGATCTCTCCGAGCGACCTCTTGCGGAGGGACTGGCGCTTCTCACACAAGCCTTTAGAGCGGACGCGTTACCTTAACCGTCATCTGCGAGCGAGTATTGCCGGAGTTGGGGTCGCCGAGTAGGAGGAAAAAGTCGGTGCCCTTGCGGGAGCGCTGCGAGTAGGCAAAGTAGAGGTTCGTTCCGGTCTGGGCACCGACATTGGCGGCGTTGCCCGTCCCGTTCTGGGAGAGCAGGCGCGCCGAGAGTGCCCTCAGGCTATCGAGGCGATAGGTTCCCGTGGCGATGGTCTGGCGCGTGGTGACACCACCGCGCTTCTGCTGACTAAACGACGTTCGTACCGAGAAGGGCTTGCTCACCAAAAAGCCCTGTCCGATACTCAGGCTCTGTGTGGGCTGCCCTCCCTGCATACCGCTTCGGTAGCGCAGGCCGCCGCCTTGGAAGAGTGTACGTTGGTTCCAGGAGAAGCCCCCTCCTGCCAGCCGGTCATGGTAACGCGTGGCAGTGTCTTGTTGGCGACGGCCTTCGTCAAGATTGATATCGAGGCCAAAGCCATCCCGAGTATTGACCCCGAGATCCAGGGAGATACTCTCGTTGAAGAATGCATCCGTGGTCAGGCGCTTGTTGGAGGTGTAGTCACAGTCCGCATCGTACGAGAGCAAGCGGCCCCGATCCAGCTGGTTACGAATCCCCATACTGGCCGCCCAGCCCTTGCGGTCACGATCCTGAACCAGCCCCAGATCGCTGATGAAGTCCTCGGAGAGGGAAGAAGTGGAGACCCGGTAGCGTGGCCTGCCCGGTGCGCCTCGACTACTGAGTGTCAGATCACTGGCTCCGCCTTTTTGTATACCTCCCTGCCAGGACTGGCTGCGGGAGAAGTAAACCCCATTGCGCTGGGTGCCGTCCACCCAGCCGTAGTTACCCGCTGCACGTACCACGCGGTTACTGAGCTTGTCCGCGCGGTTATCGCTGGCCGCATACACACTGTACTCACTGAAAAGCCCCACGGCCTGACGGAGCGCGAGCGCCGCACTCATCCGATCGGGCTCTCCCGTTCGCGACTGCGATGTGACCAGCCCTACAGAAGTTGCGCCCTCACGGCCCACCACTTTGAGGCCCTCATCGAACTGACCAACGCGGCGTGAGTAGAAAACCTCGCTGGAGGGCAAGAACTCATTGCCCTCTGCAAAGAACGGACGACGATCCGGGACTTGCTGCTCGTTGTAGGAAAAATTGACACTGGCAACATCTTGCTCGATCGTCTGGAAGTCCGGGTTCACGGCAAGCAGTCCGGTGAGGGTTGTACTGAAAGGGTACTTAATATCCATACCCTGCCGCGCACTGGCTCCCTCAGTGCGGGCGGTTGTCAGGCTGTAGGGAAGCACGACCACGGGGGGACGCTGGTCCGGCATCGGCTGCGCGAGGCGGAACTCGGGCAAAAACGAGGCGCGTACGAAAAACGACTGGCCCTCAGGGGGGAGCGCGGGCCAGATCATCTGATTGCCCTCACGGTTCAGTGAGCGACCGACCTGGAGCCCAAACGCCCGCGCCCGCGCGGGGTGGCGCAGGAGCTGGAAGGGAATTGCAATCTCGCAGCTCCAGCCTTTTCCCTCGGGGAGGGGCTTGGTCGCGGCCTTCCAATCGCCTGCCCAGGTGATATTGCCCGCCGTGCCCCCTTCCAGATGCTCGACTTGTGTGCCCAGCGCGTTCACCGAAAAACTAGACGCGCCGCGCCGGAGATTCTGGCTGTCAATGACCACGCTGACGTGGTCATCGCCCTCCACCGCCGAGCTGCCCCGCTGCGTCTCACTGGCGCGCATCAGCTCCGGGTGCTCGTCGCGGCACTCAAACGCAATATAGAGTGTCGTGCCATCCGTCGTTACCCAGGCTTCGGTCTGCTCCACAATAGGTGCACCGCCGGTGAAGCGCACAAACTCTCCCGCCTTAAACGCCGTTTTCCAGCAGGCATCGGAGAGATCGCCGTCAATTTTCGGAGCGCTTTTCGTGGTAGGAAGGCTGAAGCTCTCCCGCTGCGCGGGAGATTTGGCCCACGTGGGGCTAATCATGAGAAAGGCGGCGAGTGCATAACTCGCCGCCTGGAAACTTTTGCTAACCATGCTGACTCTCCATACAGCGGAGAGCTTTTCAGGGTTCCCAAAAATTATTTTGTTTTGAGCAGGTCGCGAATCTCGGTGAGGAGCACTTCCTGAGCAGCCGGTGCGGGCGGTGGTGCTGCGGCAGCTTCCTCAGCCTGCTTCTTCTTCATGGAGTTAATTGCCTTGACAACCATGAAAACGGCAAAGACAATCAGCAGAGTGTTAAGAGCCGTTGTGAGGAATTGTCCGTAGCCCAGGATAACCGATCCATCAATCTTACGTGCTTCCGCCAGCGCCTTGCCCGCAGGAACATCGCCCTTGAGGACAATGTAGGAGTCCGACCAGCTTACTTTTCCCATCAAGCCGGTCAAGGGAATGATCATCTCATCCACAAACGATTTAAGAATAGTACCAATGGCTCCAGCAGCGAGCACACCCACGGCAAGATCAACCACATTGCCTGATCCTACAAATTCACGAAACTCTTTAACTAATGACATAATATTTTAGCCTTTCCACACAAGCCCCTTTTTCTCCGGGGCACGATTCAATGAGATTGTCTATTATACAAGAAATGTTCCTGGAATCTGAGAATCTTAAGATGTTACTATGAACGACACCCCGGCTCCCGTCAGCTCACGGGCACGCTCACGGGTGGCCGCTTCGGCATAGACACGCACCAGCGGCTCGGTGCCGGAGGGACGTAGCAGGAGCCAGGAGCCGTCGGTGAAGTCCAGACGGGTGCCATCGAGGCGGCGGATGGCGGCGATCGGGGCTCCGGCGAAGTGAGTTTCCTTGAAGCTCTGGAGTGCGGTGTGGATCCGGTGCATCTGGGCGGGGGTGGGGCGCAGGTTGATCCGGGTGTACTCGTGAGGCCCCACTTCGGAAACCAGCTCCACTAGCAGCTCGGTAAGTGACTTCCGGGAGAGTGCCAGCGCCTCCAGCAGCAGCAGTGCTGAGAGAATTGCATCCCGCTCCGGCAGGTGCCCGGCAACCCCGAAGCCTCCCGATTCCTCGCCCGCAATCAGGATACTGCCCTCCAGCATCTTGGCACTGAGAAACTTAAAACCAACAGGTGTCTCCGCGAGGGGCAGGCCGTACGCTGCGCAGAGCTTATCTACCATCTGCGTGGTGGAGATCGTCCGCACCACGCCGCCCGTCTGGCCGCGTGTCTTCACCAGGTGGCGTAGCAGTAGGGCAAAGAGCTTATGGGCATCTACAAACGTGCCAGATGCATCACAGGCTCCTAACCGGTCACCGTCACAGTCGAGTGCCAGCCCGAGAGTGGCTTGGGCAGCGGGCACGGCTCTAAAGAGTGCTTCCAGGTTCTCTGGGGTCGGGTCGGGCGTGACACCCCCAAAAAACGGGTTCCGCTCCGCTCGGATCTCCTGAAGCGCAACTCCTGTGGGAGCCAGGAGCTGAGACAGATAGCCTGCCGCCGCGCCATGGAGAGCATCTATTACAACCATGCCTGCTTGCTTGAGTGCTGACAGGTCAACAAAACGGGCGCAGTGCGCTAGGTAAGGAGCCGCAAGGTCCGTCAGCTCCACGGTGCCGCCCTCAGTGCGGGGCGTCCCGCCACTCATCAGCAGCTCACGGAGCTTCTCCTCAATCCGAGTCGTCATGGCCGGGGAGGCGGGGCCGCCGTAGTGTGCCTTCACCTTCATGCCCGAGAAGCTCGCCGGGTTGTGGCTTGCCGTAATGACAATCCCCGCGGCGGCTCCAAAGAAACGACAGGCGAAGCTTACCGTGGGGGAGGGACAGGCAGCGTGTGAGAGGCGTGTGCGCAGACCGTTGGCAGCGACCACATCGGCGGCGGCGCGGGCGAAGAGGTCGGACTGAGCGCGGGTATCGTAGCCTACAATCACCCCATCGCCTGGAACGGAGTCGCTCTTGATCCAGTCGCAGAGTGCCTGGGTGAGGAGCCTGACATTCTCCACCGTCACATCATCGGCCAAGATCCCGCGCCAGCCATCGGTGCCAAAGCGAATTCCGGCGCGCTGGATCTCACTCTGGCTGGGCAGGTGCGCCACAATGGATGCGATCACGGCATCGGCACCGACCACGGCGCCCGGGCGAATACGGGCACCCGCGCGCACGGTGCAGTGGTTGCCTAAGATGCTGCCGCGCACCTCAGTCTGCTCCTCCAGAACGCAGCCACGCCAGATCACCGAGTCCTCGATGAGTGCGCCTTCCCCGATCTGGCAGCGCGAGCCAATCACAACGGTTCCCCGAATCTTGGCATCGCGTCCCACTTCGGTATGGTGGTTGAGAAAGACCCGTCCCCGAATCTCCGCCGTCGGGTGGATTGTCGTGCCCTCACCTACCCAGACTCCCTCCCGTACCTCGACGCCCTCGATGGTTGCTTGCACGCGCTGCTCCAGCACATCGGCCTGAGCGCGCTGGTAGTCGTTGAGAGTCGTGATCGAGCGCCAGTAGTGCTCCGGGGCCACAAATCCATAGACGGGTGCACCTTCAGCCACAAGCTGGGGAAAGAGCTGGCGCTCAAAAGAGAACTCCGTGCCGACCGGGATGCGCCGTAGAACCTCACGCCGGATCACGTAGACACCCGCATTGATCGTGTCCGTGGCAACCTCCCCCACGGGCGGCTTCTCGGCAAAGGCCTGGACACGTCCCTCGGCATCGCGCACCACCGCGCCGTAGCGCGATGCATCCGGCACACTGGTGAGCAAGAGCGTCACCGCTGCTTCTTTTTCTTCGTGGAAGGCTACCAGCGCACTCAGGTCGGCGTCCGTGAGAACATGGCCGTTTAGCACAAGAATATTCTTGCCCACCAGCCGATCACTCACCGCACGCACCGCGCCCGCTGTCCCGAGGGGCACTTGCTCCCGGTGGTAGCGAATACTGAGCCCGAGTGCCTTGCCGTCTTCGAAGCGGCTCTCAAAGACCTCAGGAAGCACCTGGAGACAGAGGATCACCTCACGGATCTCGTGGCGCTTCAGCTGCTCCAGTGAGTACTGAATCAGGGGCTTGGCGACGATCGGAAGCATGGCGCGAGGCGTGCGCGCCGTGAGGGGATAGAGGGGAGCGCCCCGCTCCCCGGCCAGAATTACTGCCTGCATTACCTCGTATTCTACACTAGCTGAGAAAAACACTCGAAACCTAGTAAATTTATAGATGAATTCTTTACCTGGTTGTGGCAAAAATCAAGTACAGAGCGAGGGAGGGCCCGACGCTTTAGACTGATAAACAGTCGCGGAGAGAATACAGGAGGGAACAAGCCCCATGGGCATTTATACGAATAGTGGTATGTCAACGGACAGCCAAGTCAAACTCACCAAGCGTGAGGTCGAAGTACTATCTCTCGTCATCGAGGGAAAGTCCAGCAAAGAAGTGGCGGATCAGCTCTATGTGAGCAAGCGAACCGTGGATTTTCATCTGGCTAATATCTACAGCAAGCTCAGTGTTACCAACCGCCTTCAGGCCTTTCGTGAGGCAACACGGCGCGGCCTACTGGCCTACCCGGGTAGCAACAACCCGCAGTAAGTTTCGGAGAACTCAATCACACACACAAGAACACCCCGGGAGCCAAGCTCCAGGGGTGTTCTGTTTTTTATTTTTCTCGCACCTTAACGTAGCTATCTATGGCGCACTCTGTCAAAATATCTGTTTTTCCACTGGGCCAGTGGATCTCCACTTTATCCACTTTGCTTGCCGCCCCCAGCCCAATATGCACGCGGGAATCTGAGCTGGAGAGGTAGGAGCCATCGGCGCGGCAGTAGCGCACGAGCTTACGTCCCCCCGCCTCCACCGTGACCCGAGCACCGTAGCCACTTCGATTGCTCTTTGTTCCCTCTAGCTGTAGCCCGAGCCAGTGTCCGGTCTGAGTGGTTTCGTTGTGTAGCAGGAGCGGCTCGCCCTCACTGTCCACGATCAGCAGGTCTATGCGTCCGTCGTTGTCAAAGTCGCCGGTTGCCAGACCACGCCCGACCATGGGCTTCTTGAGCGCCGCAACGCTCTGGCTGACTTCCTCGAACTGCGGCTCGTTCTTGGCGATCGCACCCCGGTTGTGGAAGAGCTGGGAGGTCTGGCGGTAGGTGGTGCTCTTGTCAATGCGGGCGATATTGTCCTGGACATGGCCATTGGCAAAGGCAAGGTCTAGCCAGCCGTCGTTGTCGTAGTCAAAGAAGCGGGTTCCAAAGGCGACATACGGACGTGTTGCGGCACCCAGCCCCGCCGGGTAGCTGATATCCGTGAAGAAGTTGCTGCCTTCGTTGTGGTAGAGCGACTTCGGCTCGTTCTGAAATGTCGCGACCACTAAGTCAGGCTTGCCGTCGTTGTCCACATCGCCCCAGTCCGTGCCCATGCCGCCGTGAACACTGCTATCGCGGTCGTAGGCGGTGCCAGACTCCTGCCCGATATTCTTGAGCTGCCCTGCTGCTGTGCTCTGGAGCAAGTCTCCCGCAATCTCATCGTTGGCGAAGGCGATCCCAAGCGTGCCCGTGGCGTTGTAGTCGCAGCTCGCTACCCCGAGCCCCCGGCCCGTTGTCTGTTTCAGCGGCTCGGCGAGAAACTTTCCGTCTCCTTGGTTGCGAAAGAGTGCCGCCTTGAGCGGCTCGTAGTGGCGCGGGCCACAGGATGTCTGCAGCGGCTTGCCGTCAACATCTTTGCCCTCGCAGAGCTGCAAAATTCCCGGTTCCTGGCCAAAGCGGGCGTAGTTTGCTACAATCAGATCCAGCTTCCCGGAGCCGGGTACTAGCTCTACCCAGGTGCATGATGTTCCCCAGGGCTGCGCCTTGAGGCCACTTGCCACCGTGACATCGGTGAATTTCTCGCCCTTCTCGTTGTGCAACAAGGCACCGCCCCGGTAGGCGGAGAGATAGAGATCCGGAAAACCATCGCCGTCGTAGTCGCCCACGGCGCAGCCAATAAAGTGTCCGGTGACGGAGGGAAGGGCGCTGCTGGGGGTGAATTTCCCTTTCCCATCGCCCTTAAACAAACCAGGCTTGGGGCCAACCAGTAAGATATCTAGGTTGCCGTCGTTGTCAAAGTCGAGAAAGGCACAGCCATTGCCGATGGTCTGAAGAATATTAAGGGGGCGCGTGCCGCTAATCTCCCAGACATAGCTCAGCCCCGCTGCCTTGCCGACATCACTAAAGAGAGGGCCGACCGGGGCGGAAGGAGGAGGCGCGTTTTTGGTCGGCGTTTTGGGACAGCTCGCACCCGAGAGCGCGAGCAGTCCCAGAAGGCAAAGACCTCCTGTAGCGTGTCTCAGCGTCCGCCTCCCATGGGGCGGCCGTAGGCACCCGCGCCACCAGGAGGGCCTCCCTGGCTTGGAGCAGACATATTCCCGACAGGGGCTTGCCCAGCAGGCACTCCCCCTTTAGCATAGCCAGGCGGTTGCCCGATAGGCGCATTGGTGTTGACTGAATCGGGCTGGTTCCCTTTGATGGCGACGAAGACAATGATCCCTATGACGACAATCACGGCGATGATGGTCGCGATGGGACCCGCACTCTCTTTAAGGTTCACTCTCGTTTTTCCTTTTTCCCTGATGTAGGCTGGTTGAAGCGGCGCTGCCGCTCGGCACGGATGGCATTGGCCTGGGCCAATCCTCCGCGCTGTGTGTAGAAGCTGATGGCTCTATCGTAGAGCTCTGGCCGACTGGGCTGATCCACAATCGCCTTGAGTACATCCACTTCCGCTTGCTTCGCATCCCGGATGCGTGTAGATTCGTTAAGTGCCTCGCGGGCTCCTGCCTCGTCTCCTTTGAGGCGTAGCGCTTGGGAGAGCTGGTACCAGACCGGCTCGGAGTCCGGAGAGAGCGTTGTTGCTTTTTTAAGCTCCCCAATGGCTTCGTCCGCGTTTTTACGCCGCAGCGCCAGCAGCCCTCGGCCATAGTGAACCATCGGGCGGGCAACGGGGTCGGGCCAGGCGACATTGAAGTGGGCAAAGATCTCGGCGAAGTCTTTTTCTTGCACCGACGATTCCAGCATTGCGACGCCTAGGAGTGCGCGGTTGAGCGTGTCTTCGGGGGAGAGAACGAGCAGCTCCCGTGCCGCTACAATTGCCTTGTCGTTCTCCTTGCGCTCCACATAGGCGCGTACCAGTGCCCGGCGGTAGTCGGTGATTTCGGGGGCAAGGGCGATGGCTTTTTTGAGCAGTTCCACAATAGGATCAGTGGTGAGGCTTGGGCCAAGTCGGCTGGTTTGTTGCGCGCGCGCTTCCTGGTAGGCTTTCTCCGCCTCGCCTCCGTGTGCGGCGCGCTGCTCGTAAGCCTGCTGGAGGCTGGCCTTAAAGCGGGCTTGTTTCTCGGGCTCCCACCCCGCCACGCTCTGGTAGTAAAGCGATGCCTCCCGAGGACGATCGAGCGCCAGAAGCACATCGCCCATCGCCTCAAACGCCGCCGGGCTTTTCTGGGTCTGCTTAAACACATCGCGCAGTAGTAGCAGGGCAAGCGGCGCCTGTTTCTCGTTTAGCAAGAGGCGCGCTCCTGCTGTCAGAACGGTTGGGGAGTCAACGGGATTGCGCTGCGCGGCCCCCAGATGCCGTAGCACTCCGGTGGCATCGGCGCGGTGTGCGAGGCGACGTGCCATCTCCTGGTGCGAGGCAGGGGCATCCGGAGCGCGACGGAGTGTCTCCTCGGCGCGCTGAAAGGCATCTGCCTCCTCGCGCCGTACCAGAAACTCCCGGTTCCAGAGCTGCTCCTTGGAGACATCCGCGAGCTCACGGTAGGCTTTGCGTAGCAGATTCGCGGGTAAGGAGGCGTAAAAAAGAGATTTTGCAGCTTTTTCCAGGGGAGCGAGCGATTCTTTCCAGAGTTTTTGTGCCTGGAGGGCCTGCCCCAGAAGCAGCGCACTCTCTCCACTCTCGGGGTCACAAGCGAGTGCTCTCTCGGCGGATTTCTGTGCCCCCGCGTAGTCCTGCTGGCTCAGTAGTAAGCTGCCAAACTCCTCGTGGTAGCCCGCTTTTTTGGGATCGAGTTCGATGGCTCTCGCCAGTGCTTTTTTGGCTCCCACCGGATCATTGGAGTCGCGCAGGAGGCTACTCAGCATCGCCTGATCCGGAGCGCTCTCCGGGCGGAGCGCGACTGCCTCGCGAATGGCACTGAGCGCCGCGGCCTGATCCCCTCCGTGTTCGCTGACCACGGCCTTCAGGAACCAGGCCTCACCCAGCGAGGGGTTGTAGGTCAGAGCGAGCTTCAGCTCCTCTCCCGCACGGGCTGTGGAGTTTTGCGAGACATAAAAACGTGCAAGGCTCAGGTGCCCCTCCGCATCGCTGGGGTAGGTCTTGGAGAACTGTGTTAGAACATTGAAGCCACCGGTGATATTTCCCTGACCAATCAGTGCCCTAGCCCACGCATCACGGATGCGAGCACTGTCCGGCTGACGCTCCGCCGCCTGCTCCAGAAGGGTCTGGGCATCGCGAAACCGCTCCTGTGTATTCAGGAGCTGGCCGAAGTGAAAGAGAAAAAGGGGGTTGTTTTTGTTTTGATCCAGGCGTGCCTGAAACTGCGGCAGCGTGAGCGGGCTCCACTGCCGATCTTGATAGGTTTCCGATTGCTGGTAGGTAAACACGCCCGCGCCGACGACAACTGCCAGCAGAAGAGCCCCACCTACCGCCTGAGAGCGTTTTTTCAAGAGAGTTCAAGAGAATAAAGTGGGGTCAGGAGTTCCCCCCTGACCCCGAGTGAGGCTACCAGTTGTGCCAGATATCCTCAGCGGTACC
>JANNDD010000849.1:0-6935 GCA_031387365.1 Armatimonas sp.
CGCTGCATGGGAGCTGGCTCGGCCTGCGACGTATCTGTCGCTGCCATCCGTTCCACCCCGGTGGCCACGATCCGGTTCCCGGCCTACCAGAAGGATAAGACTCACGTGACCATTACCCCGCGCACCCGCGCACTTGTCGCCCTGCTCACCCTCTTGCTCACACTGCTCTTCGGGACAGGCTGTGGCCCCAACTACACCGTCCCCGACACGCCTGCTGCTGCAGTTGCTGCCGCTGAGGCAAAGGTGAAGTTTGCGGAAGACGCGGAGAAGGCCAAGTCGACACAAACAGAGGCTCTCTGGCAAGAGGCCGCAGGGTTCTACAACGCGGTCGCCAATAAGTTCGTCCCCCAAGCGGAAGGGATGAAGGCTGCTATTATTGCCGCCGACCTCACCTCCACCAAGCTCAAAAACGACTACACGGCCTGGACACAGCTCAAGCAAATCTCGCGGCGCACTATCAGTGCAAGCGGCGAAGAGAAAAAATTGCTAGAGGCCAAAATCACTGATATCGCTCAGAAAATGGACAAGGCCAATGAGACGGGAATCGCCTACAAGATCATGAACGGCCTGGTGACGGTTTGTGGCGGTAACTCCGAAGTCTCCCCTGTCATTGCGATCTTTGTGATTGCGATCTTTGTGGCGGTTATTATGTGGCCGCTCCAGCTCAAGCAGTACAAGTCCTTCAAGGAGCTTGCCAAGTACCAGCCTGAAATCAAAAAGATCCAGGAGCGGTACAAAGAAGATCCCCTGCTGATGCAGCAGAAAATGAGTGAGTTCAACAAGCAGCACGGCGTCAACCCGATGCAAGGCTGCGTGATGATCATTCCTCAGATGCTGATCTTCTTTGCCATGTTCCAGTTGATCCAGAGCTACCAGTTCCACTTCACCGACGCCCACTTCCTGTGGATCAACCCGGCCGTCGGGGCGGCGAGCCTCAAGTGGCCCTACCCGCTCAGTGGCGCACTGGCACACCACCTAGGCGAGCTTGATATTCTGCTGCTGTTCCTCTACGCCCTAGCACAGTTTCTCCAATCGAAGCTCTTGCCAGCACCGACGGATCCCACTCAGGCGGAGGTGCAGAAGGCCATGACGACCTTCATGCCCGTTACCTACTTCCTGTTTATGCTCCAGAGCCAGGTATCGTCGGCGTTCGTTCTCTACTACTTTGTCTCTACCCTGTTTGGGATGCTGCGCCAGTGGCTGATGAACCGAATGACAAAAGATGCGGGTGATGGGCCTGTCGTACTGGCAGCAAGCGGCCCTTCAGGGGATAATGGCCCGTCTGGTACGGGGCTGACGGCCAATGCTAAGCTGATCTCACCGAAAAATCAAAAGAAGAAATAGGAGTAGACAATGGAGGATGTCAAGGCGCAGGTGCTGACCTTCGCTCAGGAGTTTGCCGCCACAACAGGGCTCGATGTCACCGCGAAAGTGGACAGAGACGAGCCTGAGGGCGTTCTGATCGGCTTTCACGGAGAAGATGCACGGTTATTGATCGGGCGTGGTGCCCAGGTTCTAGATGCCCTCCAGCTCATCGCTATCAGTGCAATTGTGGGCCAGGGAAGAGGGCGGCTCAGGGTGACATTTGATGCTGATGGCTACCGCCTGCGCCGGGAGAAGATGCTCACCGACATGGCCAACGAGCTCGCCGATCAGGTCGCCTCAACGGGCCAAGAGGCCGTGCTCGACCCGCTGCCGCCTCTGGAGCGTCGGATTGTCCACCAGATCCTTACCGAGCGCACCGACATTCAGACCTACTCGGAGGGCGAAGAGCCTAACCGCTATATCGTGATCGCTCCCCAACAGTAACAAAAAACGATGAAAACTTCCCTCAACGACGAGGCACTTGCCCACTGCCGCGCCGCCTTTGCCGCGGATCCCGTGGCGCGGATTGCTCGCAACGCCGTGGCAAAGACGGCAATTAAGGCCGTGGCTCTCAACCGCGATGCGCTCGTGCGCCTCACGCACACCTACTCGCACAGTGTCAAGACCGGCAAGTCCACCACCCAGAACGCCTCAGGGCGCTGCTGGATGTTCGCCGGGCTTAATCTCTTTCGCACGCAGATCGCCGAAAAGCTAGGGGTCGAGGAGTTCGAGCTCTCGCAGAACTACCTGATGTTCTGGGACAAACTAGAGAAGGCAAACTACTTTCTAGAGAACATCCTCGCCACACTCAATGAGCCTGTGGGAAGTCGCCTGCTTGACTGGCTCTGCGCCAGCCCGCTGCAAGACGGCGGTCAGTGGGATATGTTTGCCGCGCTGGTCAAAAAATACGGCGTCGTGCCCAAAGAGGCCATGCCCGAGACCGAGAGCTCGTCGCGCTCCGCCGACATGAACGCCCTCATGACCCTCAAGCTGCGCCAGGCCGCATCCGAGCTACGCGCCGCACACGCCACAGGAGCCAGCGAGGCCGAGCTGCGTGCGCAGAAAGACACGCTTCTTCCCGCGCTCTACCGCATGCTCGCCACCCATCTTGGGGAGCCGCCCACCGAGTTTCTCTGGCAGTGGCGCGATAAAGACAAAAACTTCCACCGCGACGGCATTCTCACGCCAGAGCAGTTCTGCAAAAAATATGTCACGGTCGAGCTGGACGAGCTGGTCTGCCTGATCCACTGCCCCCAAGCCACCAAGAGCTACAACACGCTCTACACGATTGCGTATCTGGGTAATGTTATCGGAGGGCAGCCGATTCAGTATCTTAATGTCGAGATGCCTGCACTCAAGGCCGCGACCCAGGCAATGATCCAGGATGGCAAGCCCGTCTGGTTTGGCTGCGATGTCGGAAAGCAAATGGACCGCGATCTGGGCCTGATGGATCTGGAGCTCTTCGAGTACGAGCCGCTCTACGGAACCAGCCTGGAGCTAGGCAAAACCGCGCGTCTTGACTACGGCCAGAGCCTCATGACCCATGCCATGGTACTGACCGGCGTAGACACTGACGAGGCAGGCGCACCGCGCAAGTGGCGTGTGGAGAACTCCTGGGGTGAGCAGGGCGGCGACAAGGGCTTCATGGTCATGACCGATCCCTGGTTTGACGAGTACCTGTACGAGGTAGCAGTGGAGAAGAAGTACCTTCCCAAAGAGCTTCTCGCACTTCTGGAGGGCCCGCTCGTTGCGCTCGACCCGTGGGACCCGATGGGTTCGCTCGCCTTAAGCAAGTGAGCTACTTTGATATACTAAGTATTCGAAACAAAATCCGGAGGAACCTCTCTTGTCTATTCTCGTGGTGGGTGGCGCGGGCTACATCGGCTCGCACGCCTCTTTGTTGCTGAAGGAACGCGGCTACGATGTGGTCGTTCTCGATAACTTCGAGCTGGGCCATCGCAAAGTGACGAAGATTCTCGATGTGCCCTTTGTCTACGCAGACTACGGCGACAGCGCAGCCGTTGCAAAGGCGATCCGCCAGTACAATGTGGATGCTGTGATGCACTTTGGGGCCTACGCCTCGGTGCCAGACTCCGTGGCGGATCCACGCAAGTACTACGAGGGAAATATCGGCAAGGGTCTGGCACTTTTGGGCGCGATGCTGGATAACGGGGTGAAGAACCTGATCTTCTCATCGAGCGCCGCGACGTTTGGCGAGCCGCAGATTCTCCCCATCCCCGAGGATCATCCCCAAAAAACCACCAACCCCTACGGCGAGACTAAGCTCATGTTCGAGCGCATCCTCAGAGACTACGAGCACGCCTTTGGCCTCACCAGTGTGAGCCTGCGCTACTTCAACGCCGCCGGTGCCGACTCCCAGGGTCGCCTGGGCGAGGATCACAGCCCCGAGCAGCATGCCCTGCCGCTTCTCCTAGACACCGCACTGGGCAGGAGAGAGAAATTCTTCGTCTACGGCACCGACTGGGACACGCGCGATGGAAGCTGCCTGCGCGACTTCATCCATGTCGAGGATCTAGCCGATGCCCATATCCGCTCGCTAGAGTATCTGCGGAGTGGCGGCAAGACCACTGCCTACAACCTGGGAAACACCTACGGCACCACGGTTCTGGAGGCGCTCACCGCCGCTGAGAAAGTGACTGGCACGAAGATCAACTGGGAGCCCGCGCCGCGCCGCCCCGGTGACCCCGGACGGCTCTGCGCGTCGTGCGAGAAGATCAAGGCCGAGCTCGGCTGGTCGCCAAAATACCCCGACATCGAGTCCATTCTCAAGCACGCCTATGAGTGGCGCAAGTCCCACCCCAAGGGCTACTACACCGGGGATTAAAATCCCCGACAGGCAACAGAAGCGTCCCGAGGACGCAGAGAACGAACTGCTCTGCGCGTCCTCGGGACGCTTTTTTCTGTAGGCGGGGACTTTCAGCCCCCGCCGAAACCAGGTATCCTGGGATGATGACACCAGATTTAGAGCGAGCACACAACAAACTGATCGGGCACCTCAAGGCCATGCACCACTGGGCCAGCAATATGTCCGAGGAGCAGTTTGACTTTACGCACCACCAAGCCGCGCCCACGGCCCGCACGCTCGTCATCCATGCCTGGCAGTGGCTGGTCTGCGACCGAATGCATATTGAAGAGGCTGATGCAAGCAAGCACGCCAGAGTTCCCGATCCTCCAGCGGATCGCATGGCCCTAATCGCTGAGCTGGAGGCGGAGGCAAAGCGCTGGGACGAAATGCTCAAGGCCATGCCTGCCGAGAAGCTCGACGAAGCGCGCCACCAGTTCAATCGGACAAACTTTGACTGGAGCGTCCGGGGCTGTGTCTACCACATGCTCCAGAACGTGATCTACAAAAACGGTCAGCTCTCGTATCTAGCGTTCTCGTTTGGCCTCGACGGCACCGAACCCTACACAGCCCCCTTTCCCAATCCTATCTATGAAGACGTTTTCGGTGAAAAAATAATCCGCGTGGTTTTATCTTCTCCATCCGGGGCTTAAAAGCCCAGCAGTAGCAGTTTGCGAATGACTTTTTCGGGCGACCTCTGAAACCAAGCACGCCGCTGTCCTGTATAATGGAGAGCATGCCCTCTGAACTGGAAATTGTCTCCTACAACCTACTTGGCAATGCCCGTAAGATCCTGCGCTGGGCACGGCAGTTGACCCCCGAGCAGCTTGACTTAACCTACTCCCCCTCGGCCCCCACGGCCCGCAACCTGGTGATCCATACCTGGCAGTGGCTTGCCTGCGACCGCCAGCATATCGAGCAGCCCGATGCCTCACAGCACGCGCTCATCCTCGAAGCCCCTGCCGATCCCGAAGCCCTCTTTGCAGAGTTCGAGGCGGAGTTGAACCGCTGGCAGGCACTTCTAGCCGGACTCACCGACGATAAGCTCGATGAGGTGCGCCATCAGTTCAGCGAGGCGGACTCCGACTGGAGTGTCCGCGCTGTGCTCTACCACATGTTTCAGAATATTCTCTACAAGCTGGGGCAGTTTTCCTATCTCTACTACGCCTTTGGCCTGGATGGCACGGCGCCCTACGAGGCTCCCTTCCCTAATCCCATCTACAAAGAAGTCTTCGGCAAGGAACACTACCCGGCGCAATGATAAAATAGCCGCACTATGCCTGCAACTTCCCTTGATCAGATCATCTCCCTTTGTAAACGACGCGGTTTTATTTTTCCCGGCTCCGAGATCTACGGTGGTCTTCAGGGAACCTACGACTACGGCCCACTCGGCGTTGAGCTGAAGAACAATCTCAAGCGGCTCTGGTGGAAGCACAATGTGTATGAGCGCGATGATATGGAGGGCATCGAGACGGCTCTGCTCACCAACCGCTACGTCCTGCGCTACTCCGGCCACGAGAAAGGCTTCACCGACCCGCTCGTGGACAACAAGACCACCAAGAAGCGCTATCGCTTTGATCACTTACTCAAGGAGCAGACGCCTGAGACGCTGGACGCAATAGCGGCGAGCTTTGGGATTGAGCGCAACCCGGACATGGATATATTCGTGGACGCGCTGCTCTCCGATCCGACAAAGGCACAGCAGGCACTGAAGGCCGTGAAAGTGGTGGATGCCGCCGATGGTAAGCCGGGCGACTGGACCGAGCCACGGACGTTTAACTTAATGTTCAAGACGCAAGTGGGGCCCGTGAACGACGACGAGAACTTCGCCTACCTGCGCCCCGAGACGGCGCAAGGAATGTTCGTGAACTTCAAAAATGTTCTCGACTCCACCAATCGCAAGATTCCGTTTGGGATCGCGCAGCAAGGCAAGAGCTTCCGTAACGAGATCACGCCCCGCAACTTTCTGTTTCGTGTGCGCGAGCTGGAACAGATGGAGATTGAGTATTTCTGCAAAGCTGAGAATGCCCCCCAGCTTCATGAGGAGTGGATTCAGGATCACATCAGCTGGTGGGTGAATGTGGTCGGGCTGGATCGGGAGAAGATTCAGCTCTTTGAGCACATCAAGCTGGCGCACTACTCTAGCCGTACCGTAGATATTCTCTACAACTTCCCGACACTCGGTTTCGACGAATTAGAGGGAATCGCCAATCGCGGCGACTTTGACCTGGGCTCCCACTCGCGTGCCAACGACACGCTGGGTCTCACGAGCACCGTCGCGCCCAACGAGCACTCGGTCGAGAAGCTGACCTACTTTGATCACGAGACCAACAAACACATCGTCCCGTTTGTGATCGAGCCCGCCGCCGGGGTGGATCGTGGCGTGCTGGCCGCGCTCTGTGAGGCCTACGACGAGGAAGTGGTAGACGAGGCAAAGGGTGACATTCGGGTGGTGTTGCGCCTGAAGCCCGCGCTGGCCCCGATCAAAGTGGCTGTCCTGCCGCTCGCCAAGAACAAACCCGATATCGTCAATAAAGCCAAGGCAATCAAGAAAGCGCTGCAAAACGAGCTCGGGATGCGCGTGGTCTACGACGATACGGCGGCGATTGGCAAGCTCTACCGCCGTCAGGACGAAGCGGGAACTCCGTTCTGTATCACGGTGGACTACGACACGCTCGGCCAGAGCCGCGACGGCTCGACAGATTTA
>JANNDD010000023.1:0-5227 GCA_031387365.1 Armatimonas sp.
CGGAGCAGCATCGCACATGTTTTTGATCAGGGTTTGGTTGGCGAGAAAGTCTCCCCCGTAGCACGTATCGTCAATGTGCAAGTTCGGGCTGTCGTCCTCGCCTTTGGTATTCACCGCTCCGTTGATACCACCCTGGGCACAGACACTATGGCTGCGCTTGACGGGAACCAGGGAGAAGAGATCCACACTGCCCCCTGCCTCGGCGATCTTAACTGTGGTCATGAGCCCTGCGAGCCCACCTCCCACCACAATCACTCTTGCTTTTGTTGGTCCTGCCATGTTACTTTGCCTCCCCTGTTTGCGGATCCGCAAGTGTCTTCGGGTTTCCTGCGCCTCTTCGCTTAGCAAGCTCCTCTTCGACGAGTATCCTAACGAAAGCCTTATGATCTGACTGTGCCACGCGATCTGGTTTTCCCTTAAGAGCGAAGTTGATCGCCACCGATGAGGCTAGAAGCGTCAGTGCGATCCCAAGGCCCCAGCCCGCGACGGCGGCCACTTTTTGTGCCTCTTTACCGATGGTCAGTCCCCAGCGAATACAGAAGTTCAAAACGCCGTTACCCAGGTGCAGACACGCCGAGGCGATGCCCACTAAATAGAAAGTCAGGTAAAGCGGGTCGGCGAAGCGCCACGCCATAGCGCGGTAGCTAATGGACTGGAAACCCAGCTCCTTGCCCGCCTCGCCTGCTGTTAGCTCACCCATCTCACTTGCCGTCAGCTCCCAAGTGTACTTGAGAATTGTCGTATCGTAAATATGATAGACAATGTAGATCACCGCAAGCACACCCGACCAGCGCTGAAACAGATAGAGCCAGTTTCGCCCGTAGCCGTAGTGCGCGGTGTTGCCCCCCGGTCCTGGCATCTCTGCGACAATCATCAGGCCATAGATCGCATGAAAGAGAATCGGCAGCATAATCGCTCCCAGCTCCAGCAGGATCACAAAGGGCGCGTAACCAATCGCTTTTACAGCCGTGTTGAAGGCGGCTTCGCCATCACCACTAAGACCGAGGCTATAGGAGTTGATCGTTAAATGAAAGATCAGAAACGCCCCGATTGGGATAACCCCCGAAAGAGAGTGAAGTTTGTGCAGCAGATAGCTATCTTTAAAGAAAGCCTTACTTCCTGGCTGACCACGCTCTATGTTTGTTGTTGCCATGACTGGATTATAGACGAGAGCTTAGTAAGAAGTAAAGCGAATTTTATCAATAACAATTATGCGGTTTGCTTCTAAAATTGAACAAGTTCAACTTCCAGGAGTCAGGTGCGTGTCTGCCAGCGCAACAAAACGGCGACGGGCAGTGCGACGAGCATGTTCAATCCCGCTCCCACAAATGTCAGAGAGAGCCAGTGATAGAGTCCGATCCGGGGAACTGACAGCCCATAAAGAAGCCCAGCAACGAGACTTCCCAGTCCAACCCCCAGAAGCGTGACCAGCACTCCAGCGCGAACAAAACGTTTCCGCAGCCCACCGACAAGCCAGGCCGCGACAGTGCGCGTGACCAGATACGTCCCCATGGTCTGGCCACTGATTGCGGCCATCATCAGCCCGGAAAGAAAACCAGCGGATGCCCCTAAAGGAGCGTCTGTGAGTAGCGCGACGCAGAGAGCCAGTGCCAAGAGAAAGTCGGGTTGTGCCCCTAGAAATCCCAGATGCGACGACACGGTCGCTTGCAGACCAACCCCGGCCATGAGCAGTACAAAATAGAGAACGACCGCTTGCCACGAAGGCGGACCACTGCCAGTTGCGGCTGCAGTAGTCGGTGTGATCATCGTCCCACGGCTCACGGATGTCTTCTGTCCTGTTTCAGAGTAGGCAGAAGTCTTGTAGTGGGTAATATGAGAACTTCCCGAACCATTCCCGGCATGGGATTGAAGGGCTTTACACGCGCAATTTTCAGTAAGTGTGTGGCATCTTCTTGAACCGTCTCAACCGTTCCAATGGGAATCCCAGGAGGGAAAATCCCACCTTCTCCCGATGTGGAGACGATATCGCCGGTTTTAATGCTCACTGTCCTCTCCAAATGCACAAGGTCAAGTGCATGGCGACGATCCAGCTTGTTATTTCCTTGTTCCACACCTCGCAGAATTCCGTAGACCGCTCCCCCACCGACCGTCGCCCCAATACCAGAATCGGTGTCCGTCAGAAGGCGCACCTTCGAAGTAAAAAGTCCAACATCGGTAATTTTGCCAAGCAGCCCCTCCGCCGTGCGAACCACCTGATCGCGGACGACACCATCGCGGCTCCCACGCCCCAGGGTTATGGACTGTTCCAGTGCTGTCGGTAGCCAGGCAATCACTTCCGCCACCATGGGCTTGGGCGACTTGGGAGCCGTAAAGTCAAGTAGCTTCTGGAGGCGCTCGTTCTGTGCCTCGACCGACTTAAGACGCTCTGTCTCCAGCTGAAGCGCTGCGAGTTTTTCTTTGAGTTGCCTATTCTCACGCTCTAGTGCCACACCCCCGAAAAGCCCACGCCAAGTCGTGGTGACGCTCTGGTTCGAACGGGCAGCTACTGCCTGAGCTGGTCCTGCAACCAGCTGGGCTCCGAGAAGTACGGGGTCAGCCTTCCCCTGAGACTGAAGACGGTTGTGCACCACTCCCAGCACAACGCCCCCCACGATGAGTAGGCCAACTATCGTTCCCCAGGCGATCTTGAAACCACGCCGTTCCACACGAGGGTTCCAGCCCCCACTCAGCCGTTTACGCCGCATAGCCCCTCCCCTTTTACGTTTTAAGGACTCTAGAGCGACCGACTCGATACCAGTGCATTGCGCAGCCCCGGATGAATCTCCGCTTCCTCCAGAACCTCCCCAGCACCAAGAACCACACAGGAGAGAGGGTCAGGAGCAATCTTTACGGGCATCTCTGTTTCCTTCTGAATCCGCCGATCCAGCCCACGCAAGAGCGCTCCTCCTCCAGCCAGATAGATGCCGGAGTCCATAATATCGGCGGCAAGTTCGGGCGGTGTCGCCTCCAGAGCCATCTTTACCGCATCCACAATCTGGTTGACAGGCTCCGCGATCGCCTCCCGAATCTCGCCACTGGAGATCTTCGTAGAACGTGGCAGCCCCGTCAGAAGGTCGCGACCTTTGATGAGCATCTCTAGCTCTTGCTCTAAAACAAAAGCGGAACCGATCTGTAGCTTAACTTCCTCCGCTGTACGGTCGCCAATGTAGAGATTGTACTGTCGCCGAATGTAGGCGACCACCGCCTCGTCAATCTCATCGCCCGCCACACGAATAGAGCGGCTCGTCACAATGCCGGAGAGCGAGATCACGGCGACCTCCGTTGTCCCGCCCCCAATATCCACAATCATGGAACCGATCGGCTCCGCCACCGGCAAGCCCGCCCCGATGGCTGCCGCCATGGGCTCTTCAATTAAAAAGGCCTCGCCTGCACCGGCCTTTTTGGTGGCATCAATCACCGCCATGCGCTCCACTTCGGTGACACCAGACGGAATCCCGACGACAACCTGAGGAGCATCAAACGGACGTTTACGGGTCACTTTCTCGATAAAATAACGTAGCATCCGCTCGGTTTGGTCGAAATCAGCAATGACTCCGTCTTTTAAGGGGCGTACCGCAATAATATGCCCTGGTGTTCGCCCGAGCATCCGCTTTGCCTCGTCACCAACAGCTTCAACCGCCTGACGATTCACATCGAAGGCGATCACGGAGGGCTCACGAAGCAAGATTCCCTTGCCGTGAACGTAGACGAGTGTATTGGCGGTACCAAGATCTATCCCCATCCGCCGCCGCCGTAGTGGAAACCCGAAAAAACGCATAATTTAAAGTTCGCTTGCCAGACGCTTCCCCCGGAGTCCAGTCCCAAATCAGGCGCGAAAATAGGAGTGGTGAAGGTAAGACGCTAACAAAAATTATATCATGGGATTGTCGCTAATTCGTCGTCTGCTCGGTACACTGGAAAACATGACCTGGAGCGCTCTCGATGTGGTAGTAGTGGTGGCCTTTGCCGCGCAGCTTGTCGGCTGGCTTTGTGTCGTGGCCGCAGTGTTCAAGATCAAAAATGGCCCAGTGACCCACGCCACCCGCCGCACCATGCCACTCGCGAACGCCGCCAAAGAGCTGGTAGCCGCAGGTAGTGTGATCGTCGCACAGCTCAAAACACAGTCGCTGCAGCTGCTCAGACGCTCGAAAAACATCCAGCGGCGCTGGACAGTAGGTAAGCCGCCCGCCGGGATGTGGATCGAACCGCAGCACCTGCGACAGGCGGCTGGTTTTTTCGCACTGCTACGTCAACGCAAGATCACACCAAGCCAAGCGCCTCGCCGACGTGTCTCCCTGGTACAGCGCCTCGGCCTGCTCCCTCCGATTCTGAGCAAGCTAGCCCCCCTTGGCAAAGTCGCCCGAATCGCCCTCCAGACCCTGAAACAACTGAGACGCTAGACCATGCAACCGCACCTTAAACCCCAGCGGAATCGCGCAGTTCTCGGTGTCTCCCTGGGGATGGCGCTAGGGCTGAGTCTGCTACTCCCTGCTGTACCGGCACAGCAGGCACCAGGAGCTGATCCCGGCTATAAGACCATCGCCCGGCCATTTCTCGACAAGTACTGCGCCCCGTGCCACACGGGGGAGAAAGCGAAGGGGAACTTTCGTACCGAAGTGCTAACGGCAGACAGTTTCAAAGACCGGGCGATGAAGGCGAAGTGGGCAGAGGCAGTCAATCAGCTTAACAGCCAGCTCATGCCCCCGCGCGAAGCAGCGCAGCCGAGCTCTGCTGAAGTGGCAAACTTCGTGGACTGGGTCTCAGCAGAGACGAAAAAAGCTGAGGATGCACTAAAAGATAAAGCACCGGTCATTCGCCGGCTCACACGCGACGAGTACAAGAACTCGATTAAAGACCTCACGGGCGTGGAGTTTGATACCAGCGGCTTTCCTGCTGATCCGTCGGGGGGCGGCTTTGACAACAACGCCCGCAATCTCACGGTCTCACCGCTCCATGTCGAGCTCTACGCCACCGCCGCCAAACAAATTCTAGATCAGGCTCTCGTTGACGATAGCCAGCCGCGTCCGGCAAAAATCCTCTGGCGCTTCGACCCAAAGACCACGGCGATGGACTCACGTCGGGTGAGGCTCGACGAAAAAAATAACTTTGTGATTGTCAATGGTGGCGCAAACCGTGAAGAGGGCGAATGGGTTGTTATGCACCACGAGAGCTGGGATAAAGGAGTGAATGCACGCAACTTCGCCGTTCCTATAGAGGGCATCTACAC
>JANNDD010000861.1:0-1802 GCA_031387365.1 Armatimonas sp.
CGACCAGCAGGGCTGGCTCGACACGGGCCGCCTCACCGAGGGGGCTCTCGCCGATCTTGTCGTTGTGGACGAGGATCTCACGGTTCAGGCGACCTACGTGCGCGGCGAGAAGATCTACTCGGCGTAGGGCGCAACAGCGCGCACGATTGCTTCTTGGTCGCAGGCGTAGAGCCCCGCGGTGCCAAACGTATTGAGCTCCAGCAGAAAAAAGCCCTCAGGGGTCTGGGCGATGTCCGCCACGAAAACCTCAATGGGACGCCACGCACGCGTCACAATCGCCTGAGCAATCCTCCACGCTCCCTCAGGCGCACCTTGCTCCAGCACCAGCATCTCGCCGAGCTTGTACTGAGACGCCGCGACAACCTGCTCGCCCACGATCACAAAGCGCCACTCGCCTAAAATCTCGCGGGGTGGTGCGACCAGCAATAAGAACTCCTCGGGAAGCGTCGGCCAGCGACGGTGGCGGGAAAAATGCGCATCGTGCAAGCTCTCCTCCGGCTCCAGCAAGAGCCCTGAGATCGCCTTTCCGCCGCCCGCAGGTTTGAGAAAGACCGGCGTGTCGCGCGGCTGCTCTTTCCATTCCCCATAGGCCAGTACCTGCGCCCCCGCATTGAGCGCCAGCGCCCCGTAGGCCGGGAGCCAGTGCTGCGCCTGAAGCCGATCCGAGCGAAACGCGCCGGGACGAAGCGGCCAGTGCGTGTGCGCCCAGCTCGCAAACCCAACGGAACCCGTGAGCAAAAGGGGGCGGCCCGACGCAAAATAATCAAGCGCCTCGGGAGCCAGATGATTCTTCGCGGGATCAAAGCGCGTCTCGATAGCCTCATGGCCGCAAGCGCGAATCGCCTCCACCAGCGGCTCGCCCGTGAGCCCGAGGTTGCGTGCCGGTTGCTGATCCACGATCCAGAGTGCCATGGCATCCGGTATATCGTTTTTGTTGCGAGGGAACAAGTTGTCCTCCCCCCGGCCCCTCCCTCTCCCCCAATAACGGGAAAGGGAGGAGGGAGGGCAAACAAAAATGATACAATACTCACATGACTCTGACCATTGAACTTGATGAGGCGCAAGCGTCTCGTCTGGCGCGGCTCGCAAAGCGACATGGGGTGGATATTCAGCGCTTTGCCACTGTCGCAGTCCACGAAGCGATGGACGATGAGGAAGAGACACTCTCTGCGGAAGACTTTGCTTCTCTAGGTCGTGGGATTGCCGATGGCGAAGCCGGACGTGAGCAGGGCATGGAAGCCTTTCTAACCAATCTCCGCCGTCCAAGACCCTGATGCAGCTACAGGTTCGTATCACCGAGGAAGCCCAGCAACAGGTTCTTCACGCAAGAGAGTGGCTGGGGAACCTCTCTCCCGAGTATGAAGAGCGCTTCTGTAAAGTCTTGGAGCAGGAGCTTTTGCAACTGACAGAGCGAGTCGGACAGATGCTGGAGGAGGGAGCATTTCCTCAGTACCACGAAGAAGCATCACTTGCTTTTTCGCGTCGTGTTCACCAATATCGCTTTCGGACAGGCAAGCGCCGACAAAAACGCAGCAGTAGCGGCATCTGGAATCTTTTCTACATGCTTCTCGATTTAGATGGAGACCGAGTTTTCGATACGATTCGTATCATCTCTGTGCGGCATGCGGCCTCAGCACCTCTCTGGGATACTGAGCAAACGGAGGGCGAGTGACCCCCGGCCCGAAATCCCGTGCCCTCGCCGCTACCCTGCGCCGCTTTGAGTCTCCCAATGTGACTTTTCTCGCCGACGATGGGAGCTTTCCGATCTTCTGGGAGGAGGCCCATGGCTGCACGGTGATGGA
>JANNDD010000868.1:0-4272 GCA_031387365.1 Armatimonas sp.
GCCTAGCGAAGCCAGCACGCTGGAGCCAGAGGTACGGGACTTCGAGCCGCACACCGCGCTCTTTGACAATACTCTCGACGGTGAGGGACTGAGCTTTTACCGACGGCTTGCCGACGAGGCACCCGCACGGCTTGTGCCCGGCGGTTTGCTCGCAGTTGAGGTTGGACAGGGGCAGGACGAAGCCGTGGCGCGGCTCTGGCGGGACGCGGGACTGATCGAGGTGAGCATCACGCCCGATCTGGCGGGGATTGGACGTGTGGTCTCTGGAAACAAACCCTAGCTCTTGGCGAGCGAGACATCTAGCGCCTTGAAGAGCGCCGTGACCTCATCGCCGACTTTGAGCTCAATCTGCTCCGCGGCGGAGGGGATCATGGCGGAGACGACCTGACCGGCGGGGGTATCGATATAGACAATGACGAGCGTGGTGCTGGAGATGATATTGACCACCTTGCCTCGGATCTGGTTGGGAAAGCTGAGCTTCATAGGGGTTTCTTCTTCGTTGTCGCGTGCTAGGGAGATGCTGGTCGCCTTGCATAGAGCGAGCACTTCCGCGCCGGGGACTATGCCAAGCGACTCGCACTCGTCGCTGTCTATCAGGGCACAGAGGGTGTCGCCGGAGAGGAGCCGCAGAGTGGCAAGGCCCACAACACCGTCGCTCTGGACGTGCTCGACGGTTGCCTGGAGCTGGTTGGGGATTCCCATGCGGGCCGGGCGGATCACCCCGACATGACCTTCGAGCTCCAGCTCGGTGACTCCATCGAGGGGCAAGCCCACTTTTCGGCACCAGCTGACCACGGCGTCTTTGCTGGGCGCATCCAGTAGCCAGACAATACGGCCCTCTTGCAGGCTATGGAAGCTGCGGTAGCCTCGCACCACCGGGTCTTGCTGACCTAGCCGCGCAATCTGCTCAATGCGCTCGGGCGTAAAGGCTCCTGGTGTGAGGGTATGGATACTCATGAACAGGGGCATCGTGGGCAGTCCAAATCGTGGGCACCGGGCAGGTAGCCGCAGCTCATCAGAAACTCTCCGACAATCTCGCCGCCGGTGAACGTGAAGGTCTTCTTGAAGAGAGCGACCCAGGCTGCTTTGTCCTGTCGAGGGAGGACGTGGTGCACATCCAGCCAGGCTTTAAAGCTCCCGTGCATGGCTTGAATCTCTAAAATTTTCTGCGCGTTGGTGATTGCGGCACGCACTTTCAGCCGATTGCGAATAATCCCTGGATCGGCGAGCAGGCGGGCGATATCGCTCTCACCGTAGGCCGCGACTTTCGCGATTGCAAAACTGTCGTAGGCGGTGCGGAAGCTGTCTTGTTTTTTAAGAATCGTCTCCCAGCTCAGGCCCGCCTGGTTGATCTCCAGCACCAGCCGCTCAAAAAGCGCGTCGTCGGTCTCGACGGGAAAGCCGTAGACATGGTCGTGGTAGTGCACATGTACCGGATGAGCCTTCCCGGAGCGCACGAACTCGCAGTAGGTCATAGAGATTAGGAGGACTTTTTATCGGGAACAACAGCTTTCTTCTCTCCTTCGAGAGGCTTCTTTTCCGGCTCTGGCTTGGGAAGGGCGGCGGCCAGGGTGAGCTTGGTTGCGGCCAGCTTACCGTCGCCATCCAACAAGCCCACCGCGCTTGTGGTTCGCTCTTTGAGTGCGGCGACAAACGCCTCGCGGGTGAGTGCTGCCCCTTTGTCATCGAGATAGGCGGTCGCGGCGGTGGTAGTCAGGCCAAGACCTTTTTCACCGGGAGCGAAACCATCCCAGTCTGTGGGTTGGATCAGGGTGAGGGCGCCTGATTTCTCGTCCACCGTGACACTACCCGTTGCCTGAGCTTCGCGGGCACTCTTGCCCAGTAACCAGGCGCGGCGCACGGCAAACGCGCTGGTGGCGGGCTCGTAGCCCCCTTCGATTCGTACGCGGACGGATTTCTCGGCGAGCGCGGCTAGAAAAGCCTCGCGGGTGAGCGGGAGCCCCCCACGTCCACGCAGAACTGCCTTTTCCGCGAGATTTGCACTCACGGCGAGGCGGGTGGGCAGGACTCCCGTGGCACGGCTCAGGGTGAGCGCAAATGTCCCCAGCTTCGGGTCGGGATCCGAGGGGACGCCCTCCAGCGTGGCCTGCTCCGCGCGGCCCAGTGTCAAGCGGCTCACGGTTAGTGTCTTGCCGTCGGGGGAGAGCTGCCCGTCCACGATCGCCGCCGCGCCGTCGGTGAGCTTGGGGCGCGAGCTGCCGTCCGCGTTGGCGAGCTGTGCTCCTGCCAGCTCCAGCGTGAGCCGTCCGCCACCAGGTAGCATCAGAAACCCGCCACGTAGCGTGCCCGCTGCGGTGAGTGGTGTCGGGGTTTTAGGGGAATCGGCAGGGGTTAGCTCCAGCCCCGCTTTGCCATCGGTCGGGATAAACTTTGTCAGGTCCGCCGCTAGGGTGAGCGCTCCGCCCTCAAATGGCTTTGCCAGCGTGAGGGTTGCGACAGCGCGCCCGTCGGCATCCTTGGGCAGAGCGGGCACCAGTGCCACTGTCTCCACCGTACTCTGCTCCATCTTGCTGGCCTGCACCGCGGGGGCCAGAGTAAGGCGCAGTCGGGTCAGGCCGGGGAGGCTCGTCGCCGCCACGCCCGCTCCGGGCAGTGCGCTAGGCTGGGTGAGATCTACCAGAAAGCCCTCGCCGCTGGTGAAAAGAGCGACGGGCTTGCTATCGGCTCCCAGCCCCTCCACTTTGTAGATCGTCGCCCAGACATGCTCCCAGGTCGGCCTTGCAGCATCGGTACCGGTGAGAAATAGGCCCACAGGGGTGAAGGGCGCTGCCGCCGCCGCCGCGCTTCCCATGCTTCCCGCGCTTGCAGGCTCCGTAGGCATTGCTCCGGCTCCGCGCGACGCGGAGCCACCGGGCAGGCTCGCGCTATCCGTGGCAGTGCCTGAGCCGCCGCAGCCCGTCAGCGCGAACAACAACGAAAAAGGCAGGAGAGCCACTGTAATGCGTTTCATAGTAGTAGTATTGACCAGCGGCGCGGGATTTCCTTCATCTTTATCCCCGCCGATTGAAATCAGAGGTCTCAAAGCCACGGAACCACGAGCCGCGCGTGTGAAGCTGCCCCTGATCGCCCGCGTGCACTTTCTGGTACTGAGCCTCCGTGACCGTAAAGTGGCGGCGCGAACCATCGGGTAGGGAGAACGTCAGAACATGACGCTGGTCGGGCTCCCAGCCGCTTCCGGGCTCGTGCACCAGGGATTTCTCCTGCACAACAGCGGTGGTAAGCTGCTCGGCCTCACACCGGTTGGCCCACCAGGTGCGCAGGCTCTGTACGCCCCAGAGGACAATGCAGCCTCCCAGCAGCATCAGAACTATAAGCTCAGTAGACATACTCAGATAATGCCGCTGCTGCTTTGGCTTTGCCTCCCCCAAATGGCGTATCTAGCGCTGTCTTGGCTCTAGCTCTGCGTTCCGGCACGCACGCTCGCCAAAAAGTCCGCTTGCTCGGGTGGGGTTGCGCACAAGACCAGCTCGGTGCCTGCAAACGGCCCGCCGATGAGGCGGCAGAGCGGTGCGCCGGGGAGTAGCGGTGCAACCCACTCCAGGGCATCGAAGGCAAGCGAGGCGACGAGGCTCCGGCAGAGACTCTCGCCATAGATCACAAGCCGCTTCACTTTCTGTGTTTTCAGAACCGTCCTCAGAGTCTGCGTGAGCTCGGTTTCCGTGGGGGCTGGGCTACCTGCGTAGAGCACCACACTATGCCCGACGGAGAGCGCCCCTGTAATGACTTTGTGCGCTCGCCCCGCTTCCCGGAAGGTGTGGCAGAAGAAGCCCTGGCTTCGTGCCCAGGTAAGCTGTGGTGCGAGCTGCTCTGGGGGCGCACCACTCACGACGAAGAGCTGCTCGACTCGCTCCGGCTTACTCAACGTCACGGATTCAGGCAGGAGCCGTGCTGTCTTCCAGGCGGCGAGAAGTGCGCTCTCCACGGCGGCGGAACCGGCAACAAGAGGCGGCTTGCGCTCCCAGAGAAGCTCCCCGATCAGCGCGGTGTGCGCGGCACTCAGGCTATCGAAGAACACGACACTGGGATCGGGGTCGGCCTGGATCTCGCGCAGGCGGGTTCTGACCGCTTCCCGGCCCGCATCGAGGTACAGGCAGTTGATGTCGTAGAGGGAGAAGCGCTCGGTTTGCTGGTGCAGCGCTACGGCGAGGTCTGTCTCCTGGCGGGCAATCGCCCAGAGCGCCTCGGGGTAGAGCTGGGTGTGGAGGCCACGAAACGCGACATAGCGGCCCTGCTCTGGCGCACCAAATACCA
>JANNDD010000935.1:0-11341 GCA_031387365.1 Armatimonas sp.
GCGTGCCGCCACACGCCGCGCCTCAACAACCGGGTCTTTGTCGGTGTAGTGGATAATATTGCCGGCATCGAACCAGAGCGAGACATTGGGGTGCGCGATCTGATCAAAGCAGTGCTCAATCTCATCCGCCGCCGCTGTACAACCTCCGTGTGGCTTGAAGACTACCTGGATCCCATGCGCCTCGGCCTGCGTGGCGGCGAAGCGTGTGGCAGCGTACCAGCGGGCGAACTGCGGCTCGCGATCGGCCCCAAACGTCATTAAGTAGCGCACACCCAGCGCCTTTGCACTGTCTATTTGCCGTACTAAACTCGCAAATGCCTCGCCCTCGGTGGCATTGTGGTCTACATGCAAGCACGCTAGATTTGCCGTCAGCCCATGCGCCGCCAGCCGCGCCTGAATCGCCGCTGTGTCCATGCCATCCAGCGCCAGCGAGATATCGGCCACTCCGCCGAGTAAACCCACCACCGGGTAACCCGCTGCTGCAACCCCGGCCAGCGCCTCCTCAAACGAGAACTTTCCCCAGGGGCGCACAAACGCCCCGATCTGCCACATTGCTTCCATAGGGGGATTATACCGATTTCAACCGGCGCAATTGGTATAATCCCCGCATGCGGCGCTTCTTTTATGGCTGGATAGTGCTTCTTGTGGCGGCTCTGGCGATGGTGGGAACTCTGCCGGGGCGCACGCAGGGGCTTGGGCTGATTACGGAACCCTTGCTCAAGGATTTTGGGCTGGAGCGGGTGGCCTACGCGGATCTCAATCTCTGGGCAACTCTGATTGGCTCACTGTTTTGTATCGGGATTGGCTCGCTTCTCGATAGAGTGGGAAGCCGGGTGGTATTGACGGCGATTGCGCTACTTCTAGGCGGGACCGTGATCGCGATGGGCCAGTCTACACAGCTCACGCTGCTCTTTGTTTTTCTTGTTCTTATCCGTGGGCTGGGGCAGAGTGCGCTCTCGGTGGTGAGCCTCGCGATAGTGGGGCAGTGGTTCAAGACCGGCCTAGAGCGGGCGATAGCGATCTACACGGTGGTGATGACCATCGGGTTCATGGCTGCATTTCCCGGAGTCGGGGCAGTGATCGAAAAAAGCGGCTGGCGGGTTGCCTGGTCAGGGATCGGGTGGGCACTGGTGCTCGTACTGGCTCCCCTGGCGCTACTTCTGGTCAAAAATCCCCCCCTCTCTCCCGTTATCGAGAGGGAGGGGGCTTGGGGGAGGGAGGGTGCAACCCTTTCTGAGGCTCTCAAAACTCCCACGTTCTGGGTGATGGGGCTCTCCAGCGCACTCTACGCCCTGATCGCCTCGGGGATCGGGCTGTTTAATGAGTCGGTGCTTAAGGAACTGGGTTTTGCCGCTGGTGTCTACCACACCACTCTCGCCGTCACGGCTATGACGGGGCTAATCGGCAACTTCCTGGGGGGATTTCTTGCCACCAAGCTGCCGCTGAACCGTCTGATGGCCATTGCGATGCTGCTCCTCACACTGGGTCTGGCGGCACTTCCTTTTGCCCATGCCTTGGGGCTGGTAATGGGAATCTCCGTGTTACTCGGCGTGGCGGGGGGCTTTGTGATGGTATTGTTCTTCTCGTTCTGGGCGCATGCCTTCGGGCGCGCACACCTGGGCAAGATCCAGGGAGCCGCGCAGCTTCTCACCGTTCTCGCTTCCGCCCTTGGCCCCGTGCTCCTTGCCGAGGTCTACCAGCGCACAGGCTCGTACAGGAACGTTTTCTTTTTATTGGCAGGCGTTGTCGGTGTCCTCGGCGCACTGTGCTGGGTGACGAAGACCCGTTCATGGGGGCGATCACACGGTATAATCCCCCCATGACTCGTACCTCGCTCTTTGCTGTCACTACTCTGACGGTTCTCTCGGCTTCGCTCACGGCTCCCACGCACGCCGCGCTCACGGTTGCCCGTTTGCGCTGTGAGTATAAGACCAACCCACTCGCCATTGATCTCGCTAAGCCACGCCTCTCATGGATTGTGGAGAGTAAAGAGAAAGGCCAGAAGCAGACGGCGTATCAGATTATGGTGGGCACCGCTCCTGGCAAAGCGGATCTGTGGGACACGGGCAAAGTGCTCTCCGACGAGACCATCCAGATCCCCTACGGCGGGCAGGCACTAGAGAGTAGTCAGCAGGCATTCTGGCAGGTAATGGTCTGGGATGCAAAAGGCAAGAGCACTGTGAGTACTACCGCGCACTGGACCAAGGGGCTCGGGGCAAGTGACTGGAAGGCGCAGTGGATTCAGGCCGCACAAGCCAAAGTTGTCTCGGCGCTTCCGCCCATCACCCTTGAGGGCGCTAGCTGGATCTGGCTTGCGAGTGACCCGGAGAACCCACCCGTGGGCAAGCGTAGCTTCCGTGTGCAGTTCGAAGCACCCGCCGGAGCCACTGCCCGGATTGCACTGACGGCGGACAATAGCTACGCCGTGGCGGTGAACGGGAAGAACCTGGCGACCGCAAAAGGCAGCGACTGGAAAATCTACAACACCTACGATCTGAAAGACTTACTGGTGGCGGGCGCGAACAATGTTGTTGTCACTGTTACCAATGAAGGGGATGCCCCGAACCCCGCCGGGCTGATCGCGAAGCTGGTAGTCAATGGCCGTAGCTACCCAACCAATATAGACTGGACGGCCAGCAAAGATCGGCGGAACTGGGAGCAGGTGCGCATTCTGGGAGCGGCGGGGATGGCACCGTGGGGCAAAGCGGAGCCGGGCGGAAGTGGCAACAATACCATGACCCCTCCCCCGCACTTTCGTAATCGCTTTCGTGTGGAGAAACCCGTCAAGCGTGCGCTACTCTACGCCACGGCACTCGGGGTTTATGAGCTGGGCCTCAATGGCAAGCCGGTTAGCGATGATGTTTTCTCGCCGGGCTGGACAGAGTATAAGAAGCGCGTTCACTACCTGACCTACGACGTGACTAAGCAGCTCACCGTGGGCGCGAACGAGCTACAAGCCCAGCTAGGCGACGGCTGGTACGCGAGCTACTTGGCCTTCACCGGGCGGCGGCGCTACTACGAGGGCGACCCTCGGCTGAAGCTGCAATTAAACATCGAGTACACCGACGGCACCACGGCGACGCTCGGCACGGGGGCGGACTGGCAGTGGGCCTACGGGCAGATTCTCACGTCGGACATGCTGATGGGCGAGGAGGTGGACACGCGCAAGATGGCCACCGACTGGAAACCGGTGCAGACCCTCACCAACCTGCCGATTGCGGTTGAGGCACACCCCGGCGAGCCGATTCGACCCGCAGCACGGATTCCCGCCATCGCTCGCACGGTAATCAAGCCGGGTGTCTTTGTTTATAATATCGGCCAGAACCTCACGGGCTGGGCAAAGATCACGGTTAGTGGCAAGCCGGGGCAGACGGTGACCGTGCGCCATGCCGAGCGCCTGAATCCCGATGGCACGGCGTACTTTACAAACCTGCGCGCGGCAAAAGCCACGGACACCTATATCTTGAAAGGTGGCACTCAGACTCTGGAGCCCAAGTTCACGTTTCATGGCTTTCAGTATATCGAGATCACGGGCCTCGACACCGCGCCCGCCGCTAAAGATGTGGTGGGGGTCGCCGTGCACTCCACTATGGCTGACACCCTCACGTTTGACTCGGACAACAAGCTCCTCAACAAGCTCACGGATAATATTGACTGGGGCTTCCGGGGTAATGCGCTCGATGTTCCCACCGACTGCCCCCAGCGCGATGAGCGTGCTGGCTGGACGGGCGATGCGCAGGTCTTTGCGAAAACCGCGATGCTGAACCGTGACACGGCATCGTTTTTCACCAAGTGGCTGGTGGACTTGATCGAGGATGGTCAAGGCCCCGACGGTGCTCTCCCCGATGTGGCGCCCTATCTCTCGATGGTGGGCCGGGGCAATGCGGCGTGGGAAGATGCAGGCGTGGTGATCACCTACCGGATGTACGAGATGTACCAGGATACCCAAGCGATTCGGACGCACTGGGCCGGGCTGACGCGCTTCATGGAGCACCTGAACAAGGTCGCTCCCGACGGCATTCGTGGGGTTGGATCCTACGGCGACTGGCTGCTACTCGATGCACCGCAGCAGTCCGCTGTCCATGGCACGGCGTATTATTTCTACTGCGCCAAGCTCATGGCCACGATGGCCGATGCCATCGGCAAGCCCGACGAGGCCAAGACCTACCGTGCCCTTGCCGAGAAAGTAAAAGCTGCCTTCAACGAGAAGTTTGTTGGGCCAAATGGCGAAGTCACGGACAAGGGCAAGGCCTCCCAGACGTTCTACGCGCTGGCGCTGGGCTGGGACATACTCCCCAAAGAGAAGCGAGCCGGGGCGCAGAAGCAGCTTGAAGCGCTGCTCGCCGCGAAGAAGAACCATCTCGCCACAGGCTTTATCGGGACACCGGTCCTACTCTTCGCCCTCGATGGTGTCGGCCGCGCCGATCTCGCCAATCAGCTTGTCCTCAACGACGACTACCCGTCGTGGCTGTATCAAGTCAAGCTCGGCTCGACCACAATGTGGGAGCGCTGGGACGGCTGGACACCGGAGAAAGGCTTTCAGAGCCCAGGGATGAACAGCTTCAACCACTACTGGCTCGGCTGTGTGAGTGAGTGGCTCACCACGGGCCTCGTGGGAATTGACACCGACGGCCCTGGCTGGAAGAAGCTCACCATCAAGCCGCGCTTCAACACCGCGCTGAATCATGCCAGCGCCAGCTACGACTCCATCCGTGGCAAAGTGTCGGCAAGCTGGAAGAAAAACGGCAGCAGTGCCACGGTCAATGTCACCATTCCCGCCAACACCACCGCAAAACTAGAGCTTCCCGGCAAGACTGAGAATCTCACCAGCGGCACCTACACCTTCACGGTAAAGCTGCCCTAAGCTTAACGCGGGGCAGGCAATAACTGTGCCTGCCTTGCCCTTGCCATCTGTTTGGCCATTTTTTTCGTAGGTCGCCACAGCAGAAAAGTGAACAGCAGAAAAAAAATGCAGGTTATGATCAGTGATTGCCAGCCGGTAATACTCAAAAAAGTAATCAGAAATAAGTGGGTGAGCCAGGGACGGTGCCGATGAAGGAGGCTGAAGGCATGACGTGTGAAGGGAGTATTTTGGTCAATCTGATGATCCAGAAGTTGGATAAATGCATGAAGCATGAAGGCAACAATGAGGAACCAGAAAATTTCTCTCTGGTAGAATCCACTATCTGATAATCTAACAAAGGTCATTTCTTTATCCTACAGCGAACTCGGTGAACTGGCGCTTGAAGGGGGATTGAAATCCCAGCACGATGTCACTATTGGGAACGCCTTTGTCCACAAAAACCCGAGCGATATCGGTCTCCGTGCCGTTGTACTGAATCCATATCTTGCCACCACGAATATCAACGTGCAATATAATGCCGTGGACACGCTGCTTTTTGTCCCAACCCACGGAGATTACCTGATAGTGATCATGCTCAGTGTCGAAAATAAGTTGTGTTTCGACATCAGGTTTGCCGTAATCATGCTTGAATTCGGAAAGCTCATTTTTAATAATTTCTCGGTAGCGTGTTAGCTTATCCATTGTTCGATGGACTCCTCTTCTGGATCGTAGACAATTAAAGAAAGATGATATTCGTTGATGATGCGTGTGGGGAGTGGGCGCTGAAAGAATACCTGAAAGGCATCGCTCGGGACTGCGAGGAAAAGGAGGCGATTCGGATCTTCGATAGAAAGTGCGAGGCGGTAGTTGAGGTACTGTCCTAGAGCTGTGTGAAACTCGGAGATTGCTGACGAGCCAACAAAGCTCTTCACCTCAACCGCAATCCGCTCGTTTTCTTTCGTTGCAGCGATCAGGCGTTCCGCCCCGAGGTCGATCTGCAAGGGGAAATCGCGCGACTCGAAGGTGTACGGATCGTGGGTAATTGTCCAACCATCGCGAATGAGCGCGTGGCGCACTGCGTCATGGAAAACATCGCGAGCCATAAAAAATCCCCACTCGAAGTGTATCACAGGGGGCATAAGGCGCACCTCGGCGCGGGTTGCGCCGAGGCTTGGTTTGGTTTTGTCTACAGCTTCGCCAGCAAGAGCGTGCAGATGTCGTTGTCGCGGAACATGCCGTCGGTGCGCAGGGCGTAGGCGCAGTGCATCTCTAAAACGCCGCCCTCAAAGGTCATCTGCATTTGTGCTTTGTCCTTGACATTCTTGAGCTTGATCAGGGTCAGCCCCTCGCGGACCGCCTCTTTGCCCATCTCGTCTAGGCAAATCGTCCGTAACGCCATGTTCAGCCGGTGGCAAGAGAGGTTGTCCATAAAGTTCAGCCCCTCCAGATCATCGGCCAAGCTCTCCCAGTCCACTTCGTAGGGAATCGCCTTTCCACAAATCTCCTGGATTTCCGTCACGCGCTCCGGTAGTGTTGTCTCCTGAAGCTCCTTAATCTTTCGTCGCTCCGTCAGCCCCATTTTTACAAACCTCCTAGTCTGGGCAGATTATACCGGAGGCATCGTATAATGGCGCTCAGGAACCATGAGCGAGATCGTTATTTGTAGTGTCGGGGTGAGCAAGGCCTTTGGTGGCGTCACGGTGTTGGAGAACGCCTCCGTGGCCTTGCATGCGGGCGAGCTGCACGCGCTGGTGGGGGAGAACGGGGCGGGCAAGTCCACGCTGGCCAAGGTCTTCGCGGGAGTGCACGCGCCGACGACGGGGCATCTGGAGCTAAATGGCAAGCAGGTGTACTTTTCCGGCACCCGTGATGCAGCGGCGCATGGGGTCGCGCTGATTCCTCAGGAGCCGCAGACGTTTCCGGATCTGAGCGTGGCGGAGAATATCTTCATCGGGCGGCAGCCAGGCACAAAAGCCTTGGTGAGCTGGAAGGCGATGAACGACGAGGCCAAGCGATTACTCGAAACTCTGGGAGTCGCGCTCGATCCCAAAGCGCCTGTGCGTGGCCTCTCCGTCGCGGACCGGCAGATGATCGAGCTGGCTGCGGCGCTCTCGTTGAACGCGAAAGTGCTGATCTTCGACGAGACCACGGCCTCACTCACTCCCGGAGAAGTGGCACGGCTCGCGGAGATTATCGCGCGCCTCAAGGCGGAGGGTTGCGCACTGGCGTTTATCGGGCATCGGATGGAGGAGGTCTTCTCCCTCTGCGAGCGCATCTCGGTCTTGCGTGATGGGAAAGTCGTCGAGGCGGACTTGCCCATTGGCCAGACCAGTGTTCCCGACACGCTTCGCAAGATGGTCGGGCGGAACCTCTCCCCGGCTTCGCCCCTCAGCCGTCCCTCTCCGGCAAGCGATAAGGGGCCAGTGTTGCTGGAAGCCCGAAAGCTTACGCGGCGTAGGAAATTCACGGATATCTCGCTGACGGTGCATGCGGGGGAGATCGTCGGGCTGGCGGGGTTGGTGGGCGCGGGGCGCACGGAAGTGGCGCGGGCGCTCTTTGGGCTCTTGCCACTGGATTCGGGCGAGATTCTCGTGAAGGGGGAGCGAGTGCGGATCAACAATCCCAGCGACGCGATGCAGCACGGCCTCGCGCTGGTGCCTGAGGATCGGCAGCACCAGGGAGCCTTGTTGCCCTGGAGTATCTGGCAGAACGCGAGCTTGGCCAGCCTTCGAGGCACTTGGCTCGCGCCGGGAAAAGAGCGGGAGCTGGCACAGAGCGGGCGCGAGAGCTTTGAGGTGCGCTGCCAGAGCGTCGAGCAGAGCCTCGCGGAGCTGTCGGGGGGGAACCAGCAAAAAGTTGTCTTATCAAAGTGGCTGGCGACCAATCCGAAAGTCTTGATCCTCGATGAGCCTACGCGTGGTGTGGACGTGGGGGCTAAAGCGCTGATCCACGACGAAATTCAAAAGCTCACACGGGAGGGGCTTGGGGTCTTGCTAATCTCCTCCGATCTGCCTGAAGTCCTCGCCCTCGCCGATAGAGTGCTCGTCATGCGCGAGGGCAAGCTCGTGCGCGAGCTGAGCCGTGAGGAAGCCAACCCCGAGAGCGTTATTGCCGCCGCAACGGGGGCGTCAAGGTAGGGAGTTCCCGCTCGCATTCTGCGAAAATATAGTCCAGAATTCCCAAGATTTCGGGCGTCTGTAGGAGTGAGTAGGAGGGACTCTCGAAAACTTCTCCTGAAACGGCTCGGCGATAGAACTGCCAGGCTGTTCCATTAGTGACCATTCCAAAGATCACACCAAGATGATTTGCTTGCTGGTTTATTTCAAAGCATGCCTGCATTTCAACCAGACACTGTGCTAAACCTTTATCAAAATCATCTTTTTTAGCCTCAGATACGCACAGGAAAGGCATGATGGGAACAGTTCCGTCAGGAGCAATCAGATAATCTACTAAACCACCTGTATCTGTGCTCGTAATTGTTGTTTCCTTGAAGATTCTTAGCTTTGCATAGGGTTGAATGGCCTCTTCAAAGAGTGCATCGGCAATTAAAAGCTTTGCCCCTTCGGAGCGTGCCGTGTCAAATCGTCGGAGGCGTTGCATTTTTTCCGAAAAAAAAGCGCTTGGTTGTTTTGGTGGAATTTGTAGATTCCACTCTGTGAGCTTGCGCAGTCCGACTTTCTCCAGAGCGGTTGCCAGGTCGAATTTGGAAAATCTGATGCGTGCCATGATAGTTTAAGTATATCACTTGGAGTCTTCATGTATGCTTCATAAATTTCTTGTTTCATAAGCCCATGAGACGAATCAATGGGGTATTGCTTGTGCTCGTTTGCTGCCTGGGGAGCATCGCTGCCCAGGCGCATCCGGGGGGATATGAGCACGATATGGCACCCGAGATGCTGCGTATTTGGCACAACCAGGCGACGGGCCAGACCGTGACCGGCGCGTTCTCGCACGTCCGTAAAGACACGGTCTATGTGCGGGGGAAGCGGGGGCTGACGGCGATTCCGTTGAGCCAGCTTGCGCCCAGTGACAAGCGCTTTGCCCAAGGGATTAGTGCCCGAATTCACCAGCTCAACGCGAGCTTATTCGCGGAAGTGACGGAGCCACAGACAAGCGCAACGGCAAAGCGTCCGGCGGCAGCGCTGGCCTTTGTGGCGTTTGCACCCAAGGTCAAAACGCGCTGGGACGAGCGCTACCTCTACGTGGAGTCCGATGGCTTGCCCGATCACCCGCTGATGGTAGGCATCACGAGCTGGCAGCAGCAAGTGCCGCTTCCACAGAGCTACACCGGGAGCAATGCGTGGCGTGTTCCGCTTAGACCCGTGCCTGCCGCCAACCCGCTCTCCGCGAAGACGCATTTCTTCCGGGGGGCGATTGCACTGGCGGCCAATGGGATTCCGATCTTCAATGCTCTGAATAACCGTGGTGCCGACTCGTTTTTGATTGGGGAGCTGGATGAGTTTGGCGGGCACTGTGGCCGCGCCGACGACTACCACTACCATATCGCACCGGTGAGCTTGCAGAAAACGGTCGGGCCGGACAAGCCCATCGGCTACGCGCTGGATGGCTATCCCCTCTATGGTTTGCTGGAGCCCGGTGGCAAGCCTGTGGGTAAGCTCGATGCCTTCAATGGCCACGAGACTCCTGCGCTGGGCTATCACTACCACGCGACCAAGGCCTATCCGTATATTAATGGCGGCTTCCATGGCGAGGTGACGGAAATTGAGGGCCAGGTAGACCCGCAGCCGCGTGCTCAAGGCGTCCGCCCCGACACCCCGCCGCTTCGTGGAGCGAAGATCACTGCATTCGCGCAGCCCAAGCCGGGCAGCTACGCACTGACCTACACCATTCAGGGCTTCACCTGCAAGATTAACTATCGCTTAGAAGCCGATGGTAGCTACACGTTCGACTATGTTAGCCCCGAGGGAAAGACCGTTACCATTAACTACCCGTCACGTCCGCGCGGCGGTGGTGGTGGTCAAGGGAGTGGTCAGCGTGGCGGCGGTGGCGGGCGACCGCAGGAGCATCCCGCGCCGGAGATCATCCCCGCCAAACCGGGCGATTTTCAGCTCACGAGCTCCGTAGTGGCAAATGGCGGGAGCCTACCCGTGGACTACACCTGTGATGGGAGTAGTAGCTCGCCGCCGGTGGCGTGGAAGAGTGCGCCCTCCGGAACCAAGGCATTTGCGGTGATCATGCACCACTATCCGCCCGGTGAGGCCGAGGAGCCGCATGTCTACTGGGTGATCTACAATATCCCCGTGGCCACCAAGACGATTCCTCTAAACGATAGAGCGATTGGGGAGCGGGGAGTCAATACGGTCAATCGGCGTGCACAGTACGCACCCCCCTGCTCGCAGGGGCCGGGGAAGAAATGGTATATTCTCACGCTCTATGCTCTCTCGGATGAAGTGAAGCCAGACGCTAGCCGTGGCGTCACACGTGATGCTCTCCTGACAGCAATGAAGGGGAAGATTCTGGCAACCTCGGCACTCAATGTCTCCTACGAAAGGCAGTCACAAAAACCATGAAAAAATACACTCCCTATCTAGTCGGTGCCCTTGTTGGCGCCGCCGCGCTTGCGATTGCGCAGCCGCCGCGCCGGGGCGGGCAGCCCGGGATTATCAAGCCCGAGATGTCCGACACGATCCAGGCCAATGTCTACGCCGACAACTGGTTTGCCCTGTACATCAATGGCAAGCTGGTCGCGGTTGATCCGATTGACTTTCTTCCCCACAACGTGGTGAACCTGAGTATCCTGCCTGAGTACCCGATGACAATTGCAGTGATCGCCAAGGACAACGCCGATCCCAAGACGGGTTTTGAGTACGGCGATCATGTGGGCGATGGTGGCTTCGTGATGAAGTTCAGTGACGGCACAGTGACGGACGCAAAGTGGAAAATCAAGACGATCTTCTCCGGCCCGCCCGTGAAAAATGAGCCTATCCCCGCGGGCTGGTTTCTGCCCAGCTTCGACGACAGCAAGTGGGCCAGTGCCACTGAGTACACCAACGAGCGCGTCAACCCCAAGAAACCCTACTACGACTACAACTTCGAGGGGGCTAAGTTCATCTGGAGCCGCGATCTAGACTTAGACAATACGATTCTCCTGCGCACCAAGATCGAGAAGCCCGGCTGGAAGCCCCGCTGGACCACCAAACCCGATCTGGATACCAGCGGCGCCCCGCTGCGCTAAACGAGTTTGCCGTGCCAGAAGTGGATTTGTTTTCGCTTCCAGGTGTAGGTAACCGCGAGCTCGTTCTTGCCGACGGGGATAATCGCGGGGTAGGAGAACTCCATCTTGGGCTCGGTTTCGATATCCACAAAGCTGGGCCAGGTGAGGCCATTATCAAACGAGAGCGCAATTCGTAGCGGCGTCCGTGCGGCCCAGTTTCCGACCACGGGGTTGTGGGCGAGGGCCAGCGTCCCGTCAGGGAGCCGGGCAAGATCAATGCCGCTGTTGTTGTTGGGCAGTTTCGAGTCGTAGACCGGCTTCCA
>JANNDD010000947.1:0-5903 GCA_031387365.1 Armatimonas sp.
ACGATGTTCGGGTGCGCGAGCTTGAGACTGCGGCGGGTTTCGGCTGCTTTGCGGCGCTTGCGCCACTGAAGACGCCTAATTCCATTAGGCGCTTACAGTCGCACGACGAGATCCAGTTTCTCGCTGCTCGTCGCGAGCTACGGTTTGGTTACGGCGTCTGTGTCCGCCGATTTCGTCCGCCGGTTGAAATCGGCGTCTGTGAGCCTGCGGCTAAGAAATCGCTCCGCGATTGGGAAATTAGCTCGGCAGTCGCGGAGCGACATTATGGCGCGAAGCGCCTGTAGACGCCCACGTTCCTGTGGGCGGTAACTGTATTTAGCCCAGCGACTTGCACAGATTCGCCATCTCGATGGCGGCGACGGCGGCCTCTGCGCCTTTATTGCCCGCCTTGGTTCCTGCACGCTCGATGGCCTGCTCAATGGTATCGCAGGTCAAGACGCCGAAAGTCACCGTGGTGTCGGTGGCGAGCATGGCCTGCGCGATTCCCTTGCTGGCCTCCGACGCAATATAGTCGTAGTGGTCGGTGGAGCCACGGATCAGGCACCCGAGGCAGACGACGGCATCGTACTTGCCCGATGCGGCCATCTTGCGAGCGATCAGCGGAATCTCAAACGTCCCTGGCACGCGTGCAATCGCCACTTTCTCCGGGTCACCGCCGTGCCGACGGAACGCATCAAGCGCCCCTTCGAGCAGGCGCTCGGTGATAAACCCGTTCCAGCGGGAGATAACAATTCCAATTCTGAGCCCGGTCGCAACCAGACTTCCTTCAAAAACCTGAGGCATAATCCGCAGTATACCCTCTCCGTTCCCCCTTCCTTCGTCCCACGGAACGTGGATCAGAGCGAAGGAAGGGGGCTAGGGGGATGGATGCGCAGCAGCCCGAATAATCTCGATGATCCACTGGGTATCTTTGACCATGTCGGAGAGGCGGCAGAACTCGTCGTGGGTGTGGACTTTTTCCATGCCCGTCGCGAGCACCGTGGTGGGAATGCCGTAGGCGTTGAAGTGGTTGCCATCCGAGCCACCGCCGGACTCCACATAGCTCACGGGAAAACCCGCCGCCTCCGCAGCGCGGGCGGCGAGCGCTAGCACGGGGCTGTCTTTTTCCAGTCGAAACGCCGGGTACTCCCCGATGATCTGGACGTGGGCGGTCGCACCGAGGGCAGTTGCCTCACGCTCAAAAGTCTCTTTCATGTGCGCGGTCTGAGCAACGAGCTTCTCTTGAACCCGGGAGCGTGCCTCCGCGATAATCACCACCTCGCCGGGGACAATATTACGGGCGAGGCCGCCGTGAATGGTGCCAATATTGGCTGTGGTCTGGGCATCAATGCGCCCGAGCGTCATCTTGCTGATGGCGTTTGCGGCGGCCACAATCGCGCTGATCCCGAGCTCCGGGGCCGCGCCCGCGTGGGACTGCTTGCCGGTGATCGTGACGCGAAAAGAGTTTTGTGCGGGTGCGGCGTAGGTGAGCTGGCCCACGGGTGGGCCCGCGTCCAGAACGAAGCCGTACTGTGCCTTAATGCGCGTCGGGTCGAGCAGGCGTGCGCCCACCAGACCGATCTCCTCGCAGATCGTGAGAAGAAGCTGGATGTCGCCGTGCGGCTCGCCGGATTCGTGAAGCTGGGTCATGGCCTCCAGGATCGGTGCCATGCCACACTTGTCATCGGCTCCGAGGATCGTGTCTGAGGCGGCGGTGATAATATCGCCGTCGAGGGCGATCTCCAGGCCGGGTGTGGGTTCCACGGTGTCGAAGTGCGATGAGAAAAAGATTCCGGGAGCGCCTTCGACCGTGCCTTTTTTGAAGGCGATGAGGTTCCCAATGCTGCCAGGCTCGCCGGGGAGCCGCAGGTGGGCATCGTCGAACTCCACGGTAAAGCCAAGCTTCTCTAAATAGGCGGCGGCCCACTCGGAGACGGGTTTCTCGTGGCGTGAGGGGGTGTTGAAGCGAACTAACGTGAGGAAAGTGTCGAGGAGCCGGGGCTCATTAATGCTCATGAGCTGAAGTGTACCCAAAAAAACGGCACGAGGAGAATTCCTCGTGCCGCTTTGATCGTGCAGGCCTACTGCGGAACCATGCCCTTAGCCCCTTGTTGAGGGGCACTGCCCATAGGAGCGCCAGGCGCTACGGGTGGCGGTGGAGCCGGAGTTGGCCCCTCTTTCGGCTCCGCGTTGCAACCAACGAGTAGCGGTAGGGTGAGTAGACAAAGGCAAAAAGCCACTTTAATTCGCATCTTTATTTTCCTTTAGTACGTTTAGGGCTGGAAGTCCGGGCGGAAAAGCCAGGGGTGAAAACCATTAGTCCATAAGAAGCCAGGGATCCCTTGTGCGTTGTAGCCCGTGTAGGGATCAACATTGGCATTGGTATTGGCTGGGGACAGCTGGGCACCAAGACGACGCCACTTCGCATGACCATCGGACATCACGAAGTTGGCTCCACTGTTATGGATCCAGATCGAGCCGTCAATTCCGAAGGCTCCGCCCGTTCCTCCATTTACCGCGCCTCCCCCAGCCACGTAGGTGCAGGGGAGTGCACCATTGGTGCAGGTCAACAAAGGATTCTGGAGAGTCCCCCCTAGCATTGCTGCCTTACCACGTCCTTCCCAGATCATGGGAAGGCTGGAGACGGCTGCCACACCTGCCTGGGAGTAGCTGTTAAGCAAACCATTGTAGGTATAGGAAGTAGCAACAGGAGCCCTACGAGGGGTCGCGTAGGTGAAGCGAGCAATGGTGCTACGAATCTCACTTGCGGATGGACAACGCAAAACCTGGTAGTTTTTAACATAAGGCTGAGTCGAGTTTGCCCAGACGAACTGGGAGCCAATCACCGCCGGGTGCGCTACATCGCTCGACCAGTCTGCTGGAATAAGATGCCAAAAATTCGTCAACCATTGCCCGCCGATATTCGAGACGGACTGTGGAAACGTTTCATCGTAGTCCTGAATGTACATCATGGTTCCCAGGCCAAGCTGCTTCATGTTAGAGAGACAGGAGATAGCACGAGCTTTCTCACGGGCCTGTGCAAAAACAGGGAAAAGTATAGCGGCAAGAATCGCAATGATAGCGATCACGACAAGTAACTCGATCAGCGTGAAGCCACGCCGTCGTGGGTTAAGATAAGACATAATTACCCTCGATTGTTTTGATTTATTTAGAATCATGAGGCGCTCCTAAGATAGGACAGTCTCACAAAACTAGACCTATAAAGTCTACCGCACTTCCAGGCAAGTGGGCAAACTTTTTTCTCTCAAATTCCTGGTGAGAAAACTCACTCCGCTAGCGCGGGGCCGCACCGGGCTTGCCGACAGCCATCCCCGGCTGGAGTGATGCGGGTAGCGCTGACTCTTTTGCACTACCCGGTGGTGGAGCCGCCACCGCGTCGGATTTTTGGGGGGCCGCCGCCTGGATCAGCGGATCCTTGGGCTGGCAGCCACACAGGAGCACAATCGCTCCCCCTAGGAAGATAAGCGTCTTTTTCATGCGCTTAGTTCCGATCCCAAAGATAGCTATTGACATCGGTGATGCGCACCTGCGCACCGTTGATGCCCACGCGCCAGTTTGTCCCCGCTGCCGCCGCGCCCGGGCTAGCCCACTTGGAGTGACCGTCCATGAAGGCAATATTGCCGCCGCTCGTGTGGCGCGGGGCGAACTGGCCGGTTGAGGTCTTGTTCACACCACTGTCCCAGGCGGTGTCCTGCCCCCAACCATTATTAGTAAACGTATTGCACGCATCGGGTGCAGTAATAGACGCAGGACTGCCGACCATGTTCGAAAAATTCCAGTTACCGCCTCCATTATCTATCAGCTTGGAGTCGGCCATCATCACCATCGCCGCTGAGCTGCCTATCTCCGCCTCGCTAATCGGGACTGCCGCAAGCGCATGGGGGCTGGCGTAGTAGGGCGTGTAGCAGCGCGTGCCGTCGTAGGTGCGGTAGAGGTAGTCCCAGTTGAGCCCGTACTCGGACCAGAAGACCGCGTAGAGGGAGGCAAAACCCTGGCTCGCGTTCTGCTGGAGCAACGACTTGCCCACCGACGGACAGTGATAGAGCTGATGCGCCTTCATGTACGGGTTGAGGTTGACTGTCCAGTGCGTACCCGTGGAAAACCCCGTCTGGGTAGGGCTGCCCCACCAGAGCCCAGCCGCCACATAGGGGGTCAGCGTGCGAAACGGCGGCACCGTGCTATCGTAGTCCGAGAGATACTGCATCATCGCCAGCCCAATCTGCTTGGTATTGGAGAGACAGTTGGTCGTGCGAGCCTTCTCGCGCGCCTGAGCAAAGACCGGAAAAAGGATCGCGGCTAATATTGCAATAATCGCGATAACGACTAGCAGCTCGATGAGCGTGAATGCTTTTCGTGTGTAAGACATCCTGATAAAACCTTCCTGATAACGTGATAAGTGACGAGACACGCTCAGGTTAGCTAGCTTTAGCTGCCGGGCAGGTAGTGCCAAAGACACCAGAGGTTCAGCGCGATCAGCGCCACGACCAGCCCTTGCGCCGCTCGCTTACGCCCCTTAGGGGGAAAGAGAGCGAGATAGCCATATCCGGTAATCGCACCAAAAGGTGCTAGTATTACATAAAAATAACGCCCCTGTGCAGAGTAATGGCGCCAATTAAAAATTAATACCAGAGCAGAAGTCGTGAGAAAGAAGATTCCCCCTGCAATTAACCAAGCCCGCCTTGCACGAGAGCGCCCCCGACGGCGTGCTCCCCAGAGTGTAGCGGTTTGCCAGAACAGAAGGCTGACAAACAGAGGCATGGGCAGGTGCTCTAGAAACCCGTTAAAGCTCCCCCAGAACGAGCGCCAGCACCAGGAGGCGACGTAGAAAGCGTAGCGTGGTGGCCCCCATTTAAGCTCCACTCGGAAGCGCTCGTAGCCGGGTTGTATTCGATCCCAGAGCCGATCCGCCGACGCCTTGCAGAGCGCATCTCCACAGCGGCTGACATTGGCAAGAAACCACCAGCCCATAGCGACGACGCTGGTCAGCAGTATCGCCAGAGTTACCTTTGTGGCTTTCTTTCTCCCGAAGCGCCAGACGAGAGCAAGAAATACAGCGGGGAAAAGCCCCAGGCACGTCAGCTTGCTCCCCACGCCCACGGCGCACCAGAGTGCAAGCTCCCCCACACGCCGCCGCCCACGAAGCACTTCCGCCAGTGCTGCAAAAAACGCCGCGGCCGCCAGCGCCGCCAGGTTCTCGTTGCTCATTCCTCCGGAGAGTGATGCCCGCATCGGCACGAGCGCCACGAGCCATGCTGCCAGCTCCCCCACCTGCCGCCCGTAGAGTGCACGAGTCGCTCGGAACGTCATCCAGACAGTCAGTGCCCCCAGCAGCACCGAGAAGACACGAACCGCCAGTGGTCCCCCCAGCCTCCAGAAAAGAGCCCCCACCATGTGGTAGAGCGGCGGATGCACCGAGACACCGTATTCTAAGTTGTAGGGAGGCAAGCGGGTGTGAGCGGCCCACCAGCGCACGGTCAAGACATGGCTAATCTCATCGGGCTGCCAGTTTCCAAACGGACTATCTAGGCCACGAACCAGCGGAACCCCCAAAGCCCAGGCAAGGCCAAGGAGCAGTGCAACGAGGGTTGGTAGCCCTCCCCTACGCCTCACGCAGTGCCTCCGCCGTGGCGCTCTTGCTCGTTGGCGAGCCGCCAGTGGCGCTTGAAATAGTGCCAGCGGCGCAGATACTTCTGCTCCGTCTGGAAAATTCTCCCGACGAGCTTGGACTTATGAGGGCGCGTGACAGTCGCGCTGCCCGAAATCGCTTTCTCCGGCATCCAGGCAGTAAAGACACTCTCGATGCCACTTAGCGTGCTCGCCTGATGCCGCTCCAGCGCGGCAAAAGCCGCCTCACTTGCCGCGTGGCGCTGCGCAGGCTCGCTCAGCCAGCTTGCGAGCGCCTC
>JANNDD010000925.1:0-10595 GCA_031387365.1 Armatimonas sp.
ACATTGTTATCATGAGCTACACTCTCATGACCGATAGGATAAGAAAACCAACCTCCATCTTTGAATCCATCATTATAACTAGAATCTGTATTGTCAGCCCCATCAGGATCGACTATGACTGCATCTTCCTGCCAAATCGCAAAACTAGTCTTAGGCACAAAAAAACTCATGGTTGTTAGAGCTACAAGAGCAACTATAGTTTTCATTTTGTAATAACTTTCTACATTCTGAATGTCACGGGCTTTCACCCTGAAGAGATGGGCTTTCACCCGGAAGAGATGGGCACTGTAGCCCGTCCGATACTACTACTGAATCCTACTGTGTTTCGTGATCGGTGAGAACCCTATTGTTCTCCAACAAAAAAAGTTTAACTTGAAAAATTCAACTTGTCAAGAAGAAATAGACTTTTAAAGAAAAAAATAAAAATCTTTTCACATTGTATTTTTAGGGAAACCTCTGGGAGTCCTGGGAAACGAATGCGAAACTTGAGACAATTGATAAACTATACTTTCCAAAGTCTCCCCGAATGTTGGGGAATCGTTCCCGAGTATCGGACGGAGCGGTGTCTGTGTAGGGAAATCTTCCCGAATAGTTGGGATTGATTTCCCCATAGCGGGCACTAATTCCCCAGGCTTCCCCAATGACTCCCCCGGATTGGGGAGAAGTTGTCCAAAGAGGAGGGGAAATATCCGATAGTGGGGGGAAATTTCCCGGAATAGAAAAAAGCCTCCCGAGGGTTCGGGAGGCTCTGCGAAAAACGCGGGAGTGGATTATCCGGGTTGCGAAGCCTCGCCCGCTGGTTTGGCGGTGCGTGTCCGGGTCTTGTTAAGCGCGGTGCGAAGTGCGGTGGCCTGCTTGCCAAGCGGGGATGTCTTCCCCATGACGCCGCGAATGGCATCTATGGTGGAGGATGCTGTGGTGTAGGCATCGGTGGACGCTGTCTGTGTCTCGGCGGTCTTTGCCACCAAATTACGCTTGAGCGCCTCTTGCTCGTCATTGCGGTGCGCTAAGCGGGAATGTTTCTCCGTCAGTGCGGTACGAAACTTGGAAACATCAAGCCCGGCTGCTATCAGCTCGGTTTCGTGCTGCTCAAGAATGGTCAATACGGTGGTGCAGTGCCCCAGCACTGAAGGAACGGAACGATTTGCCATGAGAAAAAACCTCCTTATGTATCGAAACGACAGGAAAAAGCACGGTGCTGGTTCCCTGCGGGAAAATACCCGATAATAGCCTCGTGCGCAACCTACCGCTTCTGACACTCTTTTCAACACTCGGTCTCTACCTAGCGTTTCTTCTGCCGCGCCTCCTCTGGATAGATAGCGACGGAGTGTGGGTGGGGCAGGAGCATCTCTGGAGCGATTGGCCCTGGCATATCGCGATGGTACGCCAGCTCGCCGACGGGGTGTGGACGCACCCACTGATCGCGGGGGAGCGGCTGAGCTACCCGTTTGCAATGGCGCTGCTCTCGGCGGGGCTCTTGAAAATGGGCGCGAGTCTCACGGCGGCGTTTCTCTTTCCCATTCTGCCGCTGTGGTTTCTCTTACTGGCGGGAATGCACCGCTTCTGGACGCGCGTTTTCACCAATCCTTGGCTGGCGCTCCTGCCGATCTATCTGTTCTTCTTCGCCGCCGGGCCGGGCGGTTTCCGCTGGCTCGCGGATATCAAGGCGCAAGGAGCTGGGGCGCTGCTCTTGCCGCCGCAGGAGTACGGGCGGGCGCTAGACGACTGGGGCTACCAGTGGTACGCGGGTAATTTTTTGGTGGGGATGCTCCTGCCCCAGCGCGCGTTTCTGCCTGGAATGACACTCACGATCTGGCTGCTCTGCGGTCTTCAAACCGCCACGGCACGGCGGCAGTGGAGTGTGATTGGCCTCGGTGCGGGCATTCTCCCGATTGTCCACATGCACAGCCTGATTGCCCTCGTGACTTTTGGTGCGGCACTGCTCTGGCCGCAGAGGGCACGCTGGCGCGAGTGGGGGGGCGCACTGTTGCCGGGCGCACTGCTGGCCGCCGCGCTTTATTTGATCTTCCTGCGCCCCAGCACCACGTACCCCCACTTCGTCCGCGTACAAATCGGCTACGAGGCAAAATCTCCCCTCGATTGGCCGCTGATGTGGTGGCGCTTCTGGGGAATGGCGCTCCCTATAACACTCTGTGGCCTGTTTTTTATCCCCAAAGGCCCGTTGCGCACCGTGATCGCCGCCGCTGGTGTGCTCTTTCTGCTCGGCAATCTGATTCTCTTTCAACCGATAGCCTGGGACAACTCCAAAGTGTTTCTCTGGGTATATTTTGGCTTTTCCGGCGCGATGGCAAGCCTGCTGGTGCACTTCGCAAGGCGTGGGATTCTCGGCAAACTCATCGCCGGCCTATTAGCGTTTTCCCTGGCGCTGACCGGAGCGGCTGAGCTGATCCGGCTCCAGCGCACCGATCGCAACCGCTACCAGGTAGTCTCCACCACCGACCGGATTCTGGCGGAGAGCCTGCGCGAGCAGACCGCGCCTGGTGCGATTTTCCTCACGGGAATGGACATTGCCAATGCCCCGCTCTGGGCGGGCCGTCCGATTTTTCTGGGCTTTGGTGGCTGGATGGCCAACTTCGCCTACGACCACCGCCAGCGAGAGACGGACTTAAAGAAAATGTTCTCCGGTGCCCCCGAGGCGCCCGAGCTTCTCCGAAAGTGGCACATTGACTATGTCTTCATCGGCCCTGGTGAGCGCACAAGCTGGGGAGCCAACGAAGCCTGGTACGAGGCCCACTACCCGCTTCTCATGAAGCTTGGGGATCGCTCCGTGTACTCCGTAAAATAAAACACCCCTCTCTCCCGTTATCGGGAGGGAGGGGCAGGGGAGGGAGGGAAATTTCTACGCGCCCCAGCTAGAGTGGAACGTGCCCTCGCGGTCGGTGCGCTCGTAGGTATGGGCGCCGAACAGATCACGCTGGGCCTGGATCAGATTCGCCGGAAGCGACGCGCGGCGGTAGCCATCGTAGTAGGCTAGGCTTGATGCAAACGCCGGGACGGGAACCCCGAGCTTCACGGCCTCCCCGACAACACGGCGCCACGCCGCTTGCCGCGCGCCTAGCCCGTCGCGGAAGTACGGATCAAGCATGAGATTGGCGAGCTCCGCATTGTTGTCGTAGGCGTCTTTGATGCGGTCGAGGAAGCGGGCGCGAATAATACACCCACCGCGCCAGATCGTCGCGATCTCGCCACGGTTCAGGCTCCAGCCAAACTCGGTCGCTGCGGCGTCCATGAGCTGGATTCCCTGAGCGTAGGCGATGATCTTGGAGCAGTAGAGTGCATCCCGAATGTCGTTGATAAACGCGGTCTTGTCACCATCGAAGGAAACACCCACCGGGCCGGGGAGCTGGCTGCTGGCGGCGACACGCTCGTCTTTTAGTGCGGAGAGGCAGCGGGCAAACACCGCCTCGGTGATACCAGTGACGGGAATGCCCAGATCAAGCGCATTCTGGCTGGTCCACTTGCCCGTGCCTTTTTGCGCTGCCTTGTCCAGCACGAAGTCCACTAAGTGGCCGTCGGTGAGTGTGTCTTTTGTCTGGAATATCTGCGTGGTGATCTCGATAAGGAAGCTATCCAGATCCCCCTCGTTCCACTCCCCAAACGTCTTGGCGAGCTCCTCATTGGTAAGGCCGCAGACATTCTTTAAGAGATCATACGCCTCCGCGATAAGCTGCATGTCGGCGTACTCAATGCCGTTGTGGATCATCTTGACGTAGTGGCCTGCGCCATCCGCGCCGATATAGGCAACACACGGGGTGCCATCCACTTTGGCAGAGATTGCCTCAAATATCGGCGCGATTCGGTCATAGGCATCGCGCTGGCCGCCGGGCATGATGCTCGGGCCCTTAAGCGCACCCTCCTCACCGCCAGAAACCCCGACGCCAAGAAAGTTTAGCCCCTTTGCGGTAAGGTCTTTATTGCGGCGCTGCGTGTCGGTGTAGAGCGAGTTGCCACCATCAATGAGCGTGTCGCCGGGGGAGAGTAGCGTAGCGAGCTCATTAATCACGGCATCCACGGGGCCGCCTGCTTTCACCATAATGAGGATAGTCCGTGGTGCTTCGAGCACCTCGACAAGCTCTTTCAGGCTATGGGCGCCCACAAAAGTGCCCTCGGTGCCAAAGTCGGCGATAAACTCGTCCACTTTACTGGCAGTGCGGTTGTGCACGGCGATAGGGAAGCCATTGTGGGCGACATTTCGGGCGAGATTCTGGCCCATGACGGCGAGGCCGGTGAGGCCAAAGTGTGGTTTCTGACTCAAGAAATTTTGCTCCATTAATTTTTATAGAGAGATTCGAGAGTATTCTACCGCACGGATCTATCATGGTAAGATTTGAGCCATGACCGAAGAACAACTACAGGAAATCCAGCGTCTGCGTGGGCTGGAAGCATCCCCTAAGATGATTGCGCGGCAGCTTGGTTTGCGACCCGCCGAGGTGAGCGAAGCGATTCGGAAACAGGCAATTCAGGCTGTTGAGGAGCGCCGTGAGCGAGGCGAGCTTGATCCCGTACACGAGTGCTTGGTGGATGAGATGACAGCCCGCTACTTACTAGATGACAAGCCCATGGGCGATTCTCGTGATGGGCTTGGCTCCGTGATAATCTCCCGTGTGGAGCGTGGAAAGCTGAGTCTCTGCACCTTTCTGGTGGACTACTGGTGTCTGGGGATCAAGGATGCCGACGGACCACGCCGTGTAGACATGCCCGAGTACGAGTTTCGACGTGATGCGATGTACTCCCGCTACGAGGGCCTCTACCGTCATATTACGGTGGAACAGGCACAAGCAATAGTCTATGGGGCCAAAGAGTACGCCGCTACCCTGGGGCTTGAGCCTCACGCCGATGCGGCGCGTGCTCTTGAGGGATTGGGACGGCGGCCTGAGGAACTTTTCTCGCTGGAGTTCGGACGGGCGGGAAAGCCTATGTTCATCAATGGGCCACACGATAATGTCCGGGCGATTCGGGCAAAACTGGATCAGAATCTGGGAGTGGGCAACTACGAATCTATGCTGATCTCCGATACATTTGACCCAACAATGTTTTTGGAAAATTGACATTCGATTGATCTGTGATATACTGCCCTCTTTGGTGGCTAGACTAAATATTAGCTACTAAAATTTCTATAACCCAAATGGCGGGGCCGCTTTAAAATGACCCTGCGCCAAAGCCCGGTTGTGATCAACACAGTCGGGACCTGGAGAAGAAAAATGGCCCGAGAATCCTGGAAGACGCGCGAAGCGCGGCGTATCGCCACGGTTGCGAAGTATGCCGACAAGCGTGCAGAACTAAAGAAGAAGGGCGACTACCAAGCGCTGGCACTTTTGCCGCGTGATGCGTCGCCGACCCGCGTTAAGAATCGTTGCTCCATCACGGGGCGCGCTAGCGGTTTTATGCGGAAGTTTGGCGTCAGCCGTCAGACCTTCCGTGAGCTGGCCCACCGTGGTCTCATTCCCGGCGTCCGCAAGGCGAGCTGGTAAGGAATTAAGGAGCAACAACTATGGTAATCTCCGATCCTATCGGCGACCTGCTGACCCGTATCCGCAACGCCCAGATGGCCAACCACGACTCGCTTGAGATGCCCTCCAGCAAGATCAAGTTGGAGATTCTGCGCATTTTGCAGGCGGAAGGCTTTATCACCAAGTACGAAGTGATCACGGATACTCCGCAAGATCGCATCAAAGTCACCCTGAAGTACGCTACCGGCGTCGGTCAGAAGCGCTTCCCGGTCATTCAGGGCCTCAAGCGCATCTCCAAGCCCGGTCTGCGTATTTATGCCCCGGCGGATGAGATCCCCTCTGTCAAGCGTGGTCTTGGCGTGGCAATTCTCACCACCTCACGTGGCATCCTCACCGGTAAGCAAGCTAAGAAGCTGGGTGTAGGCGGCGAAGTCTTAGCCTTCATCTACTAAACCAGGTGATCGTGACTCTGGCTTCGTGCCGGAGGGAGTAACCAAAAAAAATGTCCCGAATTGGAAAACAACCCATTGCGCTGCCTGCGGGTGTCGTGGTGAAGGCGGAGGCTGATGGCCTCGTGACCGTCACCGGCCCCAAGGGTATGCTCACGCGCCGCGTTACGCCGCGCATGGAAATTAAAGTCGAAGGTGCCACACTGACAGTAGTGCGCCCCACCGACTCTGACGACGACCGTTCGCAGCACGGGCTCGTCCGCACCCTCGTTAGCAATATGGTAGTGGGCGTCTCCGCTGGCTACCAGAAAGTCCTCAACGTGACGGGTGTTGGCTACCGTGCTACCATCGAGGGCGGCAATCTTGTCCTCAACGTCGGCTACTCGCACTCGGTAACCGTGAACCCGCGTCCTGGGATCACGTTTTCGGCTGTGGTGGATCCTGCGACTCGTATGCCTGTCATCACGGTGGCGGGTATTGATAAAGAGATCGTCGGTCAGCAGTCCGCCGAAGTGCGTAAAGTCCGCAAGCCGGAGCCTTACAAGGGTAAGGGAATCCGTTACAGCAACGAGATCGTACGCCGCAAGGCAGGTAAGTCCGGTAAGGCCGGTAAGGGCGGCAAGGGCAAGAAGTAAGACTACCCGGTAGGGGAATGGGCGAACCTGTTTCCTGCGGAAAGGCAAAGCAATGAATTTGAATCGAAATGCGACGCGCCTCAAGCGCCACACACGCATTCGAAAGCGGATGCAAGGGGACGCGGAGCGCCCCCGGTTGAGCGTTTATCGCTCTTTGAATAATATCTACGCGCAAGTTATCAACGATGAGGAGGGCAACACTTTAGCTGCCGCTTCTTCGCTGGACAAAGACCTGCGTGTTGCCAACAACGGTGGCAATCTTGAAGGTGCGCAGACGGTTGGGAAGCTAATCGCGGAGCGTGCTAAGGCAGCGGGTGTTACCAAGGTCGTCTTCGACCGGGGTGGCTATCTGTATCATGGACGCATTAAGGCACTGGCCGATGCGGCCCGAGAAGGCGGACTGGAGTTCTAAGGTATGGCAAGAATCAATCCTGATGCGCTCCCTAACCTGGAGGGGCGCGTCGTTCGGACGAACAAAGTCCAGAAGACGAATAAGGGTGGCCGCACGATGTCCTGGTCCATCCTTGTAGTGATGGGCGATGGCAACGGGCATGTAGGGGCTGGCATTGGCAAGGCCCGTGCAATTCCGGATGCAGTGCGCAAGGGTGAGGAAGATGCCAAGAAGAACCTGATCAAGGTTCCTATTGTCAATGGCACGATTCCTCACGAAGTGCTTGCTATGCACGGGGCATCGGAAGTGATGCTGAAGCCTGCTGCTCCTGGTACAGGGGTTGTGGCGGGGGGCGCGGTGCGTATCCTGCTTGAATCCGCAGGAGTGCATGATGTGTTGGCGAAGTCTATTGGCTCCAACAACCCTGTGAACAATGCCTGGGCAACCATGAAGGCATTTGCAATGCTCAAGACACTGGATGAGTATGCTGCACTGCGTGGCAAGACTGCCGACGAAGTGCGTCGTGGATCTGCGCAAAACGCAGTAAAGGAGGAGAGCGGAGATGGCGCTTAAAGTCACTCTGGTCAAGAGTCCTATTGGATTTGAGAAGTCGCAGGGAGCGACCGCACGTGCACTGGGCCTGAATCGGCTTGGCAAGACGGTTGAAGTTCCCGACAACGCTTCGGTCCAGGGAATGGTCTTCAAGATCAAGCATCTGGTTACCGTCGAGCAAGCTCAGGAGGTAGCCTCATGAATCTTTCCGATCTTTCACCCGCTCCGGGCTCAACCCATCGCCGTAAGCGAATCGGACGGGGTGTGGGCTCTGGCCACGGTAAAACGAGTACCCACGGTCACAAGGGCGACAAGGCCCGTGGTACCGTGCGTCCCGGTTTTGAAGGAGGTCAGACACCTCTGCACCGCCGCTTGCCTAAGCAGCGTGGTATTGGTACGGGTCTGACGGCACGTGGTTTCAACAACGGCCAATTCAAAACACACTACAATATCGTCAACCTTGGTGATCTTGATGCTCGCTTTGAAGAGGGCAGTACTGTGGATCCCGAAACCGTGAAAGCAGCGGGGCTCGTGCGTAGCAACGGCCTGCCGCTCAAAGTTTTGGCAACGGGGACTCTTTCTAAGAAGCTCACGATCAAGGCACACAAGTTCAGTGGGAACGCCCAGGCTTCAATCGAAGCGGCCGGCGGCACCTCTGAAGTTATCTAACCGGGCGTAATTGCCCAATCCAATGGCGAGGCCGGGAACTTTTCCTGGCCTCGTTTTGATACAATAGACATCATGCTTGAAAAACTCGCAGCGGCTTGGGCGGTTCCGGATATCCAGAAGCGTCTGATCTTCGTCCTCAAAGCCTTTTTCGTCTACGTGATTGCATCACACATCCCGATGGCAGGGATTAATCATGATGCTGTAGACAAGCTTGTCCAGAGCGGACTGCTCAATGCCTACGATGTGTTCTCAGGCGGTGCCCTGCGTCGCGTCTCGATCATCGGGCTCTCTTTGATGCCCTATATCAATGCCTCGATTGTGATGCAGCTACTAACTGTCGCGATCCCACAGCTCCAGGCTCTGTCCAAAGAGGGTGAGTCCGGGCGACGGCAGATTAGCAAGATCACGCGCTATGCCAGTATCGGGCTTGGCCTTGTGCAAGCGGCTGGGCTCTACAATATGTTTGCCAGTGGGGGAGCTATCCAAAAAGGCTTCTTTCAGATGGCCATGATGGCTATCGTGATGACCAGTGGTACTATGTTTTTGCTCTGGATGGGGGAGATGCTCACCGAGAGAGGGATCGGCAATGGTACGAGCCTGATTATCTTTGTTGGGATCATGATCTCTCTTCCTAACCAGATTGTTAAAACTTTCACCCTTGTGAATGAGCATGCCATCTCGATTTTCGGCGTGCTGGGAATGGCGCTTCTCTTTTTGGCCTCCGTGGTCGGTGTGATCTACATGACCCAAGGGACGCGGCGCATTCCTGTGCTGAACATGCGCAAGGTGACGGCGGGGGGGCGGATGACCTCCAGTGGGCAGTCCTACCTGCCGCTCAAGGTCAACACGGCAGGTGTCATTCCGATTATCTTCGCCATGTCCATTCAGCTTTTCCCCCAGACATTCCAGCAGTTCTGGCCGCGTGAGAGTGGGCCGTTTGGGCAGTTTCTCTGGGATCTGACGAGCTGGCTCAATCCGGGAGGAAGTGTCTGGGCATCACTCGTGTTCGCTGCCTTGGTGATGTTCTTCACTTATTTCTACACCGCCGTTCAGTACGACACCAATGACATTGCGGATAACCTCAAGAAGTACGGCTCGCTGATCCCTGGGGTAAAGCCCGGTAAGCCGACTGGTGAGTACCTTGATACGGTTCTAACTCGTATTACGCTGGCCGGTGCGCTTTTTCTGGCAACGATCTCCCTGGTGCAATACTGGGCTCCCACGTGGACGGGAACCAACGTACGCGGGCTCTCCATGATTGGGGGGACTTCGCTGCTGATCGTCGTGGGGGTTGCTCTAGAGACGATGACGGCCATTGAGGCGCAGATGGCGATGCGTAACTACGAAGGCTTCATTAAGACGCGTCCTAGTGACAGCGACAATATGATGCGGGGGCGGATGAAGTAGCCTGTGCGGCTCATTTTGCTCGGCCCGCCGGGTGTCGGTAAAGGAACTCAAGGGGCACGTCTAAGCCAAGCGCTTAGCGTGCCCTCTGTTTCGACAGGGGCTCTGCTTCGTGCGCTGATCGCTACGGGGAATGAGACGCCGCGTGTGCAAGAGGCGCGGCAGATTCTCAGTGGGGCGTTTGTCTCGGATACTTTTGCAAATCAGCTTGCCTATGAAGCGATCCAGGCACAGACGGGCTTTGTGCTCGATGGCTACCCGCGCAGTGTGGGGCAGGCAGTAGCACTTGAGGCTTTTCTCTTGGAGCGGGGGACTGCGCTGGATGCAGTATTCCTACTTCGAATCAGCGATCAGGTACTGGCGGGGCGGGTGGCGGGGCGGCGTGTCTGCTCCGAGTGTGGGGCCACCTACCACCTCGTCATTGCTCCTCCTCGTCAGGAGGGGCACTGTGACCTTTGTGGCGGCGGGCTGGCACTGCGCCCTGAGGAGGATCAGCCTGAGAAGCGTTTTCTACGTCGCCAGCTCTACGAGACGCAGACGGCACCGGTTTGTGCCTTCTATCAGGAGCGGGGTTTACTGCGGGAGATTGACGCGGAGGGGCTTCCGGAAGTTGTTTATAATAAGATTTGCGAAAGCCTCTCCGGTTTGATATAATCACCGATTGTGTGCCACTGCCCAGGTTGGGTTAGGGCGCATAAACAAGCGGGGGTTCACGAGAAAAGAAAGAACGCTATGGCAGGAAGAAGTGGTGGCTATCGACCTGGCGGAAGGCCAGGCGGTGGAAGACCCGGTAGTGGTCGGCCCGGCGGGGGCGCACGGTCGGGGGGTGGTCGCTCTGGTGGCCCTGGTGGAGGAGGCGTAACGCCCCCATCAGACGAACCAGAGAAGGAGCAGGGCATCGAGGTGCAGGGGACAATTGTTGAGAACCTGCCCAATACGATGTTCAAGGTGAAGCTGGAGAGCGGGCACGAAGTGCTGGCACATATCTCTGGCAAGATCCGGATGCACTACATCAAGATTCTGC
>JANNDD010001000.1:0-8506 GCA_031387365.1 Armatimonas sp.
GGGCGCTTTCGTGCCACGGTCTGGATATCGCCCACAAAATCTTCTATATCTGTTTTTTGCAGGTAGTGAGAAAAATCATTGACGAGCTTGGCAGCACTATCAGCATACTCTCCCAACATAAGCTGGTCTTTTCCCCGTAGACCATCGCCCGCTTGCTGTACTGCGGAGGCAATATGGCCTAAGCTTCCCGAGACAATCGATTTTTCCTGAGTAAGCTTTGACTTGAGCTGACTCTGGATCTGATCCACCATGTCGCCGGATTTTTGCTGAGCCTGGTGTACTAATTCCATTCCCTGCTGCGTTGCTTGCTCGACAAGAGGGTTTTTAGCCCACTCAGAGTTGTCTGAGACTTTAAGGTCTTCATTGTTCATTGTGCTTGTTCCTTATGTTCCTAATATGTAATTTACTCTACGCTAATCGCTTCATTCATCGATTTTCACGGCCACTTAGATGCATATTGCAGATTTAATCTGCCTTGCAACATACATCTATAGGTTTTACTAGAAAAATCGGATCTTATGCTTCGTCTTCACCGAGGACGATGATCGCATCGTCGTTTTTGGAGTCGCCATCTACCTTGTCTACTTGTGCGACAGCGAGACCACTGGTTACCGCTCCGACGACCCCACCAATAGCAGCTCCCAGAGCTGCGCCCGCGAACCCGGCCATCGAGCCTGCGAGTGCGCCCGTGACAGCACCGCCGACTCCGCCGAGCTTTGCTCCTTTTTGAGCATCCGTTTCCCCATCCGGGTTGACGTGCTGCTCCGAGTAGGGCACGATCACCACGTCGTGCATCGTGTCACTTAGGTTCGTTTTGGTTTCCATTAGGTAGCCGCTCCCACGGCTATAATCGAAGAGTCTGCAATGCGGAAGAACAGATGCTTCGCCATGGCACTCTCTTCTCCCTGAATCTGACGGGCAAGCAGCGCGGTCTCACCGTCATCACTGCTGTTCGCGGCTGCATAGAGCGCTTCATAGACGGCCACTTCCAGGCTCTCCATGGCGTAGGCTTGCAACAGATTCCGTGTGTCTTTTTCATCGTCGTTTTTCCCGGCATGAAGAATATTGGTCGCAGCAGCCCCGATGCTATTCATCACGTCTTTGACGAGGCTGCGCTTTGCCTCACCGCCTAGAGTGATCAGCCGCCCCTCAAGGCGCTGCTTGTGGCTCTCCGACTCGGTGAGATGCCCTTCATAGAGAAGGCGCTCATCGGTGGAGACGGCATCTTTTGCCATATCCCGCATTGCCGTGATCGAGGCGGCTTCTAGTGCGATAGCATCATCTATGTAACGCATAATCTTAACTTTTGCTGTTTCGGTTTCCATGTTTACTCCTCAAAAAGCTTTACAAGCCTTAGCGCTTGATCAGTCGCAGAATGCCAATGAACACACAGGCACCAATCACGGAGATAACGATACTACCAAGATTAACCCCATTGGCACCGCCACCGCCCAGGAGCATACTACTAAGGAATCCTCCAATAACAGCTCCCACAATTCCTAAGAGTATAGTGGAGAGCCAGCTTGATGGCTCTTCCCGCGATCCTGGCATCAGCGCTTTGGCGATCACACCCGCAATCAAGCCCACCACAATCCATGCAATAAATCCCATTGTAAGTCCCTTTTCTTCTCCAAACGTTGCTATCCATAGGCGCACGACAAACTCTAGGTTCCCTTTTTCCTTGCTTAAAGAGTGATAAAAAGAAGGGTAAATCTATGCAATGCATTTCTGTGATTGATTCCCACACTGGCGGCGAGCCTACCCGGCTGATCGTTGCTGGTGGTCCCGAGCTAGGCAGCGGCCCGCTCGCTGAGCGCCTGGCAATTTTTGAGCGCGACTTTGATCACTACCGAAGCGCGACGGTGAACGAGCCGCGTGGCTCTGATGTCCTCGTGGGCGGGCTGATTGTGGAGCCGCACGCGCCGGAGTGTGTCTGTGGCGTGATTTTCTTTAACAATGTCGGCTACTTGGGCATGTGCGGCCATGGCACGATTGGGCTAGTCGCGACTCTGGCGCACCAGGGTAAGCTCGCGCCGGGGACTCATAAAATAGACACGCCCGTCGGTGTTGTTAGCGCCACGCTACATCCCGATGGCCGTGTGAGTATCGAGAATGTCGAGAGCTACCGTACCGAGAAAGCCGTGGTGCTCTCGCTTCCGAGTGGCCAGAGTGTGACGGGTGATATTTCGTGGGGCGGGAACTGGTTCTTTCTCTGTGCAGATCACGGCGAGCAAGTGAGTGTTGGTAATGTGGAGCGGCTCACGGCGCTCGCCTGGGAGATTCGGCGTGAGCTTAACAAATCCCATCCCGAGCTGGATCATATCGAGCTTTTCGGTCCGCCCCGTGATCCCGCAAATCACTCCCGCAGCTTTGTGCTCTGTCCCGGTGGTGCTTACGATAGATCGCCGTGTGGCACGGGGACCAGCGCAAAGCTCGCCTGCCTCGCCGCCGATGGGAAGCTTGCACCCGGTGAGATCTGGCGGCAAGAGAGCGTGATTGGCAGCGTTTTTGAGGGGAGTATTCAACCCACCGAGAGCGGCAGTATTCCCACGATCACGGGCCGCGCCTGGATTAGCGCCGAAGCGACGCTGCTTCTTGATGACACGGATCCGTTTTGCTGGGGAATCACGAGCCGTTAGGAAAAAACGGCAGCTCCAGTGGATCGGCGAGCTGCTTCTGAAGGGTGTTGAGGCGTCCCCAGAGGCTCTTGACCCGCTCAGGCTGCTCGGCGGCGAGGTTCTTAGTCTCCCAGGAGTCGCGCTGAATGTCGAAGAGCTGGACTTGTTTGATGTTCGGGTAGACGATCAGCTTGTGCTCTCGGGTGCGCACCATGCGCTGGACATTGAGATACGCTCCAAAGATCGCCGTGTCGCGCTCCTGTTTTGCGCCCTTGACCAGCGGCGCGAGGCTGGGGTTTTCGAGGCCGGGCGGCTGAGGAATCCCCACTAAATCACAGAGCGTGGCAAAGATCTGGTTCTGGTAGATCAGGGCATCGTTTTTCTTGTTTTTCGGAACTCCCGGCCCGGCAAAGACCAGCGGAATGCGCAACGAGTGATCGTAGCAGTTTTGCTTGCCCAGCAAGCCGTGCTCACCGACGGCCAGTCCGTGGTCACCCGAAAACACCACGAGCGTGTCCTCAGGCAAGGCAGCTAGGATGCGCCCGATGTGGTAGTCGGCGTGGGTTAGAATCGCGTAGTACTCTTTGCGGTGGAGCTTGATGGCATCGGGTGTGCGCGGCCACGGCGCGAGCTTTTCATCGCGCACTTTCAGATCCCCATTGTCAAACGGGTGCTCGGGCAGAAAGTTCGGCGGCAGGCTGACACGCTCCACCGGGTACTTATCGAGATACTCGGTGGGAGCCTGGCGCGGGTCGTGAGGCGCATGAAACGCGACATGTAGAAAGAAAGGCGACCTCTCCCCCTTCCCCAAGGAGCCTGCGACTGCCCGGGGGAGGGGGCTGGGGGGTGAGGTTAGAAACTCTAGCGCTCCGTTGGCCCAGTGTTCGCTGCTGTGGATAATCTTGCCATTTACTTCCAGCCAGTGGCCCTTGCGCGTAGTGTCGTCAGCGCGCCAGGTATTGCCGGGCGCGGGGCGCAAATACGCATCGCCCTTTTCATCCGTCGAGGGATAGAAGCCACCGGCGTGGGGTCCGAGGGTCTGGTAGCTGCGCTGGAGGGCCGCGTCGGAGTTGTGCCACTTACCCACAAAGTGCGTCTGGTAGCCGTGGCTGCCCAGCCACTCGCCCAGCAGTGTCGTCTTCTCGATACGCTCGCGTGCGTGCCAGAGCGAGAGGCCCGTGATTAGCATCGCGCGGCTCGGAATGCAGACCGCGCCCGACCATGCGCCCTGATTGTGTGCGTGGGTGAACGTCGTTCCGCGTGCCACCAATTTGTCTAAGTTGGGCGTCTCAACTTCTTTGTCGAGGAGCAAGCGGTGCATCATGTCATCCATGAAGATAAGGCAGATATTGGTTTTTTTCATTTTTCAGGCTTGTAATACTCCAACAATCGTTTGAGCGATTATTTCTAGATCACGAGGAAGTGCATAGGAATTAACATCTTGAATCAGGCACTTTTTCTCGCGCTGGAGACAGGCAAATTGCCAAGAGCTTCCCAACGAGATCGCTCCATAGAGTGTCGCGTCGGGCAGGTCTGTCCATTTATCCAGCGCGATTAGCTCGGCGACAAGTTGCATAAACCCCCGCGTCGGGTCAGCGTGCTTGGCCTCAATCACGAGAAGATGGTGTGTGGTTTGCAGCAGATAGTCTAGTGTCCCTTTGAGATTGTCCGCCACTTCGATAGGGTACTCAATCTCAAGCCGCGCCCGTAGGTGCAGTGCCGCCTCGGTGAGCACCGGGCCGATCAGCACCTCACGCCGCGCTTGCTCGCTGGTCAGGTCGGTGAGGGTCAGCAGGTCCGTGAGGCGCGCCTGAAGTGCCGGAACCCACGCCAGTGGCCCTGTGCTCTGCGGAAGCTCCAGAACCTGTCGCTCTAAATGGTAGCCCCACGCCGCCGCGACATCTTCAGCACGCGCCTTGAGCTCGAAGTACGCGGAGAAACTGCCGAGCTGGGCAGGGAGCTTGAAGTTCGGGTTCATACTCCCATTTTACCGGGTCATGCGTTCCACGGCTTCGATTTGTTTGTGACTTTTCTGGGAGACCACTTGCTCGATCTCGCTGAGCCGTGTGTCATCTTCCTCGAAGCTGGGACCAAAGTCCGAGTTCCAGACATCGCCGCTGGTGAAGCGAATCTCGCAGACGTGGCGGGGGACGATATTGCCGTTGGGGGCTTGAAGGCTCTCCGTCACTTTAATGCTCTCGACCTCGCTGTAGCTATGGGTTGTCGTGCCGAGAGAGAAGAAGGGGTTGAGGGTGATAGTGTCTTTGCCAAACACCGTGTAGTTGTCAAAAAAGTGCCCACAGAGCAAGAAAACAATGCCACAAATCAGCCCGACAAGATAGCGGTTGATCGTATCCACGCAGTAGTTCGCCTTCAACCGACTTAGTCGAACATAGCTCTCATAATCTTCCCCGAGAAAACGTCTCAGCCCGTAGAACGTCCCGGCAAGCCCGCCCGCCATTACCGTGAAGAGCATCGGAATCGCCCAGAATAGCTTCTGCCCCGCCACGGCAAGCGGCTCGTTGGCGAAGCGCTGGTAGTGCCCGAAGGCCACCAGTCCAATTACGCCGCAGAGCGCAACGCCCACCGCCGCGCCAATAGCTGCCCCTTTTCCCTCGGCGGCACTCCCCCGCTTGCCTAAGTGCTCTTTGAGCTCGTCTAAAGACGGCCCGTCGTCGCGGTAGCCTTTCGGTAGAGGCATCGTGCGTTTGAAAATCAGGAGCACAAAAGGCATGGCAACCAGTGCGACCCATCCTCCAAATAATCCACTATTCATTGCTTTCTCCAGACGACGGATTTTTGCCCTGCTTGACAAACTCCTCGCGGCTCAGGAAACCATCTTTGTTGGTGTCGAAGCTGGTGAAGCGCATACGGGCTTGCTGGGGGGCTGCCTGGTTGTTGGGGCCGACCAGGAACTCCTCCAGCGTGAGCTTGCTGTCGTGGTTGGTGTCTTTCTGATCGAAGAGGGCATCGCGGCCCTTTGTTGCACTTGGCGAAGCAGTGGTGGGTTTGGGAGCGGCGGTTTTGTCCGCACCGCTGGGCACGGCATCTTTGAGAAGTGCTTCTAAGGCGGCGCGGAGCTCTTTGACTTTCTCGGGCTGGGTAGCCGCGAGATTCTTGTGCTCCCCGATATCGTCCTTGAGGTTGTAGAGTTCTACTTTGCCCGCGAGCTTATCGTTGTCGCTGCCCTCCTCGGCATCTTTCTCCGAGGCGTTGAAAAGCAGCTTCCAATCGCCCTTGCGCACGGCGGCCACACCTGGGCGAGTTCCATGGAGCAGCAGCACATCGTGGGGTGATTTTGCACGCTTCGTGAGCACGGGCCAGAGGTCTTTACCGTCTACGGGGAGCTTCTGCACAGACGAGGCTCCCGTGAGCTTGAGTAGAGTCGGGTACCAGTCCACGGCGTGCAGGGGCTCGTCAATGCTCTGGCCTGCCGCGATCTTGCCCGGCCAGGTCGCAAACGCGGCGGCGCGGATGCCGCCTTCAAAGATCGTTCCCTTGCCCGCGCGGAGCGGCGTGTTCAGGGTGACTCTTCCTGGCCCGGGCCCGCCATTATCGCTGGAGAAGATAATCAGCGTGTTCTTAAGCTGGCCTTTTGTCTCCAGCTCAGCGACCACCTGCCCAATGGCTTCATCTACGGCGGAGAGCATTCCCGCAATGGTCTGGCGGGGTTTTGGCAGGCTGGTGTAGGTCGTGAGATAGCGTTCGGGCACCTGGTGGGGGGCGTGGATCCCATTGAAGGGCAGGTAGAGAAAGAGCGGCTTGTCCTTGGGTTGCGCCTTGATGAGGTGCACGGCTTCTTTGGCCACCAATTCCGTGGAGTAGCCTTCTTCCTCGAGTGGCCTATCATTGCGGTACCAGTCTGCCTTGCCATCGCGGATGTGGGTGAAGTAGTCAATCGCGCCGAACATATGGCCGTACTGATGATCAAAGCCACGATTGGTGGGCGTGTAGGCGGCCTGAAACTCGCCTAGGTGCCACTTGCCACAGATCGCCGTGGTATAACCGACCTCTTTGAGGGCTTGGGGCAGCAGGCGCTCCGCAAGCGGCAGGCCCCAGGGTGCGCCCGGGCGGACGATGGTATAGACCCCTGTGTGGGTGACATAGCGCCCCGTCAGCAGCGCCGAGCGCGTGGGTGAGCAGACAGGCTGGACATAGAACGACTTCAGAATCGCGCCCGCCTTGGCGAGCTTATCTATGTGGGGGGTCTTGATGTCCTTGCCACCGTTAAATCCACAGTCGGCGTAGCCCAGATCATCCACCAGAAAATAGACAATATTGGGCCTCTCCGCGGCCTGCCCTCGAGCTATCGGGGAGCAGGGAAGCACGGACAGCAAAAGAGGGAGGGGCAAGAGTGTTGTTTTCATGATCGAGTGGTTCCTGTCGGTCGGGAGGCACTTGGGGGCGGGGTCCATTGTTCGGGTTTGGGATTGGCAACGGTGAGTGGGAAACGATCCCCGTAGCGCTGCATCTCTTTCTGGAGCAAGTCCGTCAGCTCGGTCACTTTGGTGGCGTACTCGGGTTTCGTCGCCAGATCGTTGCGTTCCTGAGGGTCGGCTTTCAGGTCGAAGAGAAGGGTTTTGTTGATCAGTGGGTAGCGGTGAAGCTTCCAGCGCTCGTCCCGGATCGCACGCTGGCAGTCCCGGTAGGCGGTGTAGAGAACATCACGCACTTTCTCTTTTTTGCCCGTGAGCAGCGGCGCGAGGCTCCTGCCCTCGACACCATCGGGGAGCTTCGCCTCGCCGAGCTCGCACAGAGTCGGGAAGAGATCCATCAGGTAGACCAGTGCCTCGCTCTTGCCTTTCTTAATACCGGGTCCCGCGACAACGCAGGGGACGTGCATCCCACCGAACTCATAGAGGTTCTGCTTCCCGAAGAGCCCGTGCTCTCCGAGCGAGAGGCCGTTGTCGCCGGTGAAGACAATCACGGTGTTTTCCCACTGCCCCGATGCCTTGAGCTGTGCAAAGATCCGTCCGACATGGTAGTCGAAGCCCGTGATGCAGGCGTAGTAGTCGGCGAGCTGCTTGCGGGTGTTTTCCGGCGTGCGTGGCCAAGGGGCCAGTTTTTCATCGCGCACCGTCATCTCGCCATTGTCAAAAGGGTGGAGGGGCAGAAACGTAGCGGGAAGGGGGATTTTTGCCGGATCGTAGAGCGCATGAAACTGTGGTTCGGCCTCACGCGGGTCGTGGGGAACGGGGGGCGCAAGATAGATGTAGAACGGCTTGTTCTTACTGCGCGCTTCTAGAAAGGCGGTAGCACCATCTGAGTGACGTTTGCTGGAAGTCGCCCGTTCCCTACCCTTACCCTCTTCCTTGATACTAGTCTCGAAGGCGTTGATACCGGGTGGGAAACCGTTTCCGTTCTTGCCCATAAACCACGTCTCATAGCCCGCAGCAGCCAGCACGCGCGGCAGGAGTGTCTCCGGGTTTGCCACGGGCTTGTTGGCGGGGGGAATCCGCTGCCAGGACTTGCCGGTGAGGAGCATCGTTCGACTGGGGGTGCAGACTGCCCCGATCATCGAGCCTTGGGTGTAGCAGTGCGTGAAGGTCATCCCACGCTCCACGAGTGCGTCGAGATTGGGAGTCTTGAGGATGTCCGTCCCCAGCGCATGCAGACCATCGGGCCGGTGGTCATCGGTGTGGATATGGAGGAGATTGGGCTTAGTTTTCATGAGGATGGTTCCGTGTAGGGGGGATTCTCGAAGCGGCAGGGGGTCTCGGCGACCCGTGGGTCGGCTTGCTCGGTAAGAACAGTGAGGAGCTGGGCACTTAGGGCGGCTTTTATCTCTGTGTAGCTGGGATCGGCGGCGAGATTGTTCAGATAGTGCGGGTCCGTGCCTAGCGCATAAAGCTCCTCAGCAGGGCGCTTGCCAAAGCCAAGCTCGAACG
>JANNDD010000047.1:0-8570 GCA_031387365.1 Armatimonas sp.
AGTGGTAGCATAACGCACATGAAAAAAGAAGTCCGTAATAGCCTGATTTATTTTTGTGGCCTGATGCTGGTAATGATCGTCGGGGTTGTGGTCGCAATTTTTAAGGAAATGGGCGGAGCAACTCGGCCTTAGTCCGCGATAGAGTAGACGTAACTTATCCCCCCGCTAAAGCAGGGGGCTTTGACAGTAGCGATACCGGCGCGGAGATACAAAGGCTCTCCGGTATCGCTCCGTCCATAGGGCAAGTTACATTGCCCCGTGCCTTGACCGCAATGTTCAGAGCTGCATTGCAGTCGGCATTGAGTTCCAGGCCACATTCTTTGCATTGGAAACAGGATTGAGATTTTCGATTATGCTTATCGCAGTAGCCACAGGCAGAACAAGTACGGGAAGTGTTGCGCGGGTCAACCGCAACAACACGCACTCCTGCACGCCTAGCCTTGTACTCGATAAAGTTTCTCAACTGATCGAATCCCCAATTTCCAAGCTCAAAACGCATTTCTCTGTGCATAACCGAAGCCCGCTCACGAATACCAGAAAGGTCTTCAAGAGCGATTGCCTTACCAGAGACAGCCGCCGATTCGACAAGGCGACGGCTGATATTATGGTTCACCCAACGGGTAAACCGAGATTGACGACGGCGCAACTTTTGAAGGTGTCGCTTTGCCGATTTAGAACCATGCTTTTTAGCGGTATGTTGAAGTCCCGCTTTGAGCTTCCTCATTCGACGACGCAGAGAACGAATCGCTTCCCCGCTGTACTGATTCCCTTCGCTGTCAGAAGCAATTTGGACAATGCCAAGGTCAACGCCAATAAACTCAGTGGCTTCGTTCTGCGGCGAAGCTACCAAGCTACGCATCGGGGCTTCTGGAATGTCACAGACCACCATCAGATAGAACTCGCCACCGACAAAGCAAAGATCGCATTCGCCTTTTTGAGTCAGAAGCATTTCCTTCTGAAGCTCTCCAACGGCAAAAGGAATCTTCATGCGCCCGGCAACTGTCCAGAGCGAAATCTGACTCTCCTCGGTAAAGAAAGTCAAGATCCGAGAATCGTAGGCGATAGAACCCGTGGGGCGAAAGGTTCGCTTCGTCGCTTTGTCCAGTTTATACGAGTCGGTGACTTTGGCATTACAGCGAATAATCAACTGAGAAGCCAGCGCGAACTCTTCCCGGATGTTGTGATAACAGGCGGCGTGAAGGGCAAATTGCTTGAAACACTTGTTCTGCCAGGCGTACTTAGACATGCGGTTGCAAGCCTCATTCGCCTTTTTGAGTGTGGCGAGAAGCACTTGCTTCTGCTGGCAAGAGGCAAGGAGCTTGATCTGAGCAACGAGCTTCACAAACAACAGTTTACCATTACTTTGTTTAAATATCAATACTTCGGCAATGGCCCCAAAAGCGGTTCCCGATTCCTCCCACGGCTAAAGCCGGCCACGGCTAAAGCCGGAGGTTTCCTCGGAGGTTTTTCATGAAACTGATCGTGGGGCTGGGAAATCCAGGGGTTGCGTATGCCAAGACGCGGCACAATATTGGCTTTGAGCTGCTCGATGCGCTGGCGAAGGCGCACGGGATCGCGCTGACCAATCGGCGCGATAGAGCCGTGACGGGGCGCGGCGTGATCGCGGGCCAGGCCGTGATGCTGGTCAAGCCGCAGACCTACATGAACCTCTCGGGCGATGCCGTGAGCGTTATTGCAAGCAAAGAGGGCATTGAGCGCGGGGATATTTTAGTTGTCTGCGATGATATTAATCTATCGCCGGGGCGTCTGCGTCTGCGTGCGAGCGGCTCAGCGGGCGGTCAGAACGGGCTGAAGGATCTGATTTCCAAGCTGGAGGGCGATGATTTCCCACGTCTGCGTATCGGTGTGGGTGCACCATCGGCAGCGGGTAGCGAGCAGATTGACTGGGTGCTCTCTAAGTTCTCGCCGCCGGATCGCAAGCTTATGGATGAAGTGCTAATCGCCGCCATGGGTGCCACCGAGCTCTGGCTGAGCGAGGGGTTCCTGGTGGCGGCGAATCGCTTTAACGGCCTTGTGGTGACCGTGTAGCCGTAGCGGGGAGAATCAGCGTAGCGGATCGTTCTCCACACGCAGAGTCTGGCTCCAGGTCTTGCCGTCCACTTCCAGGCTCACGCGGTACGCGCCCGTAGGGGCGTTGCCCCCGTTCCATTCAACCCGGTAGAGCCCTGGCTCCAGGGTTTTAGGGCTGACCGTAAAGACCACTTTTCCGGCGATATCGGTGATGTTCAGTGTCACACGGGTGGCTTTTTGCGTGAGTGAGTAGACAAGCTGTGCCCCACGGGGCGGGTTCTCCGCGACGAATTTTTTCACGCCGCTGCCGTACATACTCCCCTTGCCAGGCAGTGAGCGCCAGCGGGTGAAGGTCTTGGTGGGGTACAAGTAGGCGCTCTGGCTTACACCCTTTGCCATCTCCCGAAACGGATTGGCATCTAGAACCCAGAGCGAGCGCCCGTGGGTGGCAGCGACCACTTCGCCCGTGGCGGGATGGACAGCCAGCTCGTGGACGGCCACGGTGGGCAGGTTCGCGTTGAGTTTTGTCCAGCTTGCTCCCCGATCAATACTCACAAATGCCGCCAGCTCGGTGCCGCAGTAGAGCAAGTCTGGCACGGCGGTATCTTCGCGCAGGCAGCGGGTCGAGCCAAAACTAGGAAGATTGGCATTGACCGACCTCCAGGTCTCGCCAAAGTCCTCCGTGACAAAGAGATAGGGCTTGTCGTCGTTGGAGCGGTGGCCATCAAGAGCGACATAGGCGCGGCCCTCGACAAAGCGCGATGCCTCGATGGTGGCCAAGCAGCGCCAGCCCGAGATCCCTAGCTTCTTGGAGACCTCTTTCCAGTTTAAGCCGCCATCGCGCGAGACCCAGAGCATGCCGTCGTCGGTGCCCACCCAGAGCACGTCTCTATTTTGCGGCGACTCGGCCAGTGCGGTGGCGGTGCCCCGGTCCGAGCGGCCAAGTTTCGGGGAGCTGATTCTCAGATCATTGCCCTTGTTCAAGGACTTAAACACGTAGTTGCCCGCGGTGTAGAACAGCTTCTGATTGTGTGCCGAGAGAACAAACGGCGTGTTCCAGTTGAAGCCGAACTTCTTGTCTTTCTCCCGACGCGGGGAGATCGAGCCCCGCTCGCCGGTGCGCAGGTTCGTGCGGGAGATCGAGCCGCCCTGACTCTCGGTGTAGACCCAGTCCGGCTCGTCTTGATCTACGCGGGTCACAAAGCCATCGCCGCCGGAGATCGAGAGCCAGTCGTCGTTGGACGCTCCACTGCCCATCAGCGTATTGGTCGGGCCGCCCCAGCTCCCGTTGTCCTGAAAACCTGCAAAGACCCAGAAGGGCTCCTTCGGGCTAAACGAGACATGGTAGGCCTGTCCAATCGCGACATGGGCCAGGTGCTCCCAGTTGGCGCAGCGGTCGTAGGTGACATAGGTGCCACCATCGCAGCCCAGGAGCATGTGACGGCTATCTCTTGGGTTGATCCAGAGCGCGTGCTGGTCGGGGTGCAGCTGCGTCCCGGCATCGTCGGTGAAGGTCTTGCCACCGTCGCGGCTCTGGTGCATCTCGACACCCAAAACATAGAGGTTCTGGTCGTTGGTGGGGTCCACACGGATCTGCGAAAAATACATCGGGCGCGGGTTGAGCGAGTTGATGCGTGTCCAGGTCTCGCCGCAGTCATCGGAGCGGTAGACCCCGCCGTACTCATAGGCCTTCTCACCTTGCTTGTTCATCACATTGGCGGCTTGGCCTAGGTAGTTGAACTCGTAGGGTCGCTTGGGCAGCTCGATCTTGGGGCGCTCGACCGTGATCTTCTTCTCTTTGCCCTCGCGCAGCACGGTGAGTGCCACTTTCTCGCCAGGTTTTACGGCAGAGAACGCCACTAAGAGCGCCGCTGTCGTGGTGACGGGCTTCCCCGCCGCCTCCGTGATCAGATCATCCTGTGCGATCCCCGCTTTGTCCGCTGCGCCTTCATCGCGCAGGAACGCCACACTGACGCCTTTTTCACCATCGCGCACAAACGCCCCGATCAGTGCCCCCAGATCCGGTGCCTCGTCGGGCTTGGCCTCGTCGAGTGTCACGGAGAGCTCCTGTGTCTTGCCGTCGCGCAGCACCGTCAGCGTGACCACCTCGCCAGGGTTGGCATCGCGGATTTTAGCAATCAATTGTCGGTAGGCAATCGGCACACTCTTCAGTGCTTTGATCACATCGCCATTTTTTAGCCCCGCTTTCTCCGCTGCGCCGCCCTTGACGACTTGCGAGACTTTGATCGCCCCCGCCACTCGGGGCTCCTCATCTTGCCCGATAATTCCGAGCGAGCCGTACTTGGGCTGTGCGCCTTGCCCGATCTTCTCACAGTCAACAATGGCAAAGACGGTGTTGGGGTTCTTCGCATAGAAATCCAGCCCGACGCGGCCAAGCTTGCTTGTGGGCAGACCATTGGTGAGTTTCTTCCAGCTCTTGCCACCGTCGGTGGTTTTGTAGATTCCTGCGTGCTTGCCCCACTTCACCTCCGGGTCGTAGCCATCGGTGCCATCGGGTGGTTTGAGGACAGACCAGGCATCAAACTCATCGCGCTTGCGCTCCCAGAGTGCCACGAGCATGGTATTGGGATCGCCGGGCTTGACGGCAATATCAATCACGCCGGTCTTATTATCAAAATACAGAACTCTCGCCCAGCTCTTGCCGCCGTCGGTCGTTTTGTAGAGGCCACGCTCCTCACTTTCTCCGTAGAGCCGCCCGAGCGCTCCGACATAGACCGTGTTGGGATCTCTGGGGTCTATCACAATATCACCGACCTGGTACGAGCCCTTCAGCCCCATGTTCTGCCAGGTCTTGCCACCGTCGAGGGACTTGTAGACCCCATCGCCGTAGCTCACCGAGTTACGTGGGTTGTTCTCGCCCGTGCCCACCCAGACAACTTTCGGATCGCTCTGTGCCACTGCCACGGCTCCAATCGAGACACTGCTCTCTTTATCGAACTGGTGCTCAAAAGTGGTGCCATTATTGGTCGTCTTGAGCAGCCCGCCAGAGGCAGTCGCGATCCAGTAAAGATTTGGGTCCGCCTCGTAGACCGTCATCCCTACAATGCGCCCTCCCATAGTGGGCGGGCCGAGTGAGCGCCACTTGAGGGCTTTTACCCAGCTCTCAGGAACCGTGACAGGCGCGGCCGGAAGCGATGCGGCTTGCTGGGGAAGCGCGTAGACAAGGGCGGGGGGAAGGGAAAGAGAAAACATGCCCTGTTGTACCTGAACCGTGGGCACTCAGGCTAGGAAAATCTAACCAATTGCGATAGAGGGCGCTGCGTGCCCGCCCCAAGCGGCCGCGTAACGAATCGTCTGTAACTTCAGGCCGGCTGCTTCAGGCGACAGGCAACTTTTACAGACAAACTGTTACGCGGACCTGTTTGGTTCTACATACTCACGAAGAAATAGCTCCAGGCTATTGGTCTGATCCAAACGATTCATTGGACAGGGTAAAAACCTGCGCCTACAATAGCAGTATGCATCACAAATCCACGGTGGAAGAAATTCGGAGACGCTTCGATGCGGATGTCGAGCGCTTCTCGAATCTAGAGACGGGCCAGACGGCAACAATGGACGCGGCTTTAGCGCTGGAGCAGATCGCGCAGACCGCCGCCGCTGTGACGCCTGGTGCGAAACACCTCCTCGATCTGGGCTGCGGCGCGGGCAACTACACGCTCAAGCAGCTCCAGTCTCTGCCAAACTGCGACTGCACGCTCGTGGATCTCTCTCAGCCCATGCTGACACGAGCACTAGAGCGCGTTACGGCGGCGACTACGGGCACAGTGACGACGCTCCAGACCGATCTACGAGCGCTCGAACTCCTACCCGAGTCCGTGGATATTGTTCTGGCGGCCGCTGTCTTGCACCATCTTCGGGAAGAGAGCGAGTGGGAGGCTGTCTTTGCCGCGCTCTATGCTGCGCTACGTCCTGGCGGTGCACTTTGGATCTTTGACCTGGTCGAGCACTCCGACGCCACCGTGCAGAAACTCCAGTGGCAGCGCTACGGTGAGTATCTCACAAGCTTCAAGAACGATGCCTACCGGGAGCAAGTCTTCGCCTACATCGCCAAAGAGGACACCCCACGATCGTTGCTCTGGCAGTGTGCTTTATTGCAGCGTGTGGGCTTCTCCCGCGTGGACATCCTCCACAAAAACGGTCCCTTCGCCGCCTTTGGTGCGATAAAATAGCCCCATGACCGCCATTGCTGAGAAGCTCGAAATCTCTGAAATTCCCGGCGTCACGCGCCCTATGACCTACGAGGAGTATCTTCGCTCCCCGGAAGAGCGAGCACGCTACGATATTTTAGACGGCTATAAAGTCTACCGCCGCTACGGAAAGGACGAGATGGCTTCTCCCACACGCCAACACCAGAACATTCAGGGCAATCTCTACGTTGCTCTACGTCACTACGCCACGTCTACCCAGAGCGCTAAGGTGTTTCTTGCTCCCTGTGATGTTCTCATCCGCCACATTCCGCTAAAAAGCCGCCAGCCTGACGTGTTTCTGATCAGCCGTGAGCGCCTGGAGCAGAACCCACCCGATGACAGTGCCGCACCACTAAGTCCCGCCCCCGAGCTGGTTGTCGAGATCATCTCCCCGTCGGAGCGCCCCGGTCAGCGCACGGCCAAGCTCGCCGACTACCACAGTGTGGATGTCAAAGAAGTCTGGCAGGTCTTTGCCGAAGCCAAGACCATCGAAATTATCTCCCTCACCGAGGACGCTATTGAAACCGTGGGCACCTACAAGAGTGGCGAGAGCATCGTCTCCGTTGCTTTTCCCGGCTTAACCGTCGCCGTAGATGCCCTGTTTGAAGAGTAAGCTATGACCTCAGACGAGTGGCGCTCCTTTCTAACTGAATACAACTATGAACTTCTCAAGAACCCTAAAGAGCTTCACAACTGCCCCACCGAGGTGGCTGCTGCTGGTTGGCTAGGCTTTCCTCCTGCCACTGAGGAGCAGATTCAGGCAACCGAAACACGCCTTGGAAAACGCCTACCGCCCTCGCTCCGAAATTTCTACACAGTCACCAATGGCTGGCATGACCTAAGCAGTTTTATTTGGGAAATCTTCCCCGTCGAGAAACTCGATTGGCTAGCAGTGCACCAACCAAATCTATTTCAGCCCCAAGAATTTATTGAAACCGAGCTCCGCTCCGCGCGAGATGATCAGGATCGTGAGTGGATACGGGAAGAGTATGTTTATGTGAACCGCTCTTTAGTTATAACAGATTGGGGCGATGCCTGTTGTTGGCTTCTTGATCCTGAACGACCCGATGGACAGGGTGAATGGCCAGGAGGACGCTGGGCTTCCTGGAACCCTGGCATGGATTGGACAGCAACCAGCTTTGCCGAGCTGATGCAAAATGAACGGCGGAAACTAGAATTATGAAATCTTTTACGAAAATTACCGGAGTGGCGGCCCCCATGGACCGCGTGAATGTGGACACGGATCAGATCATCCCCAAGCAGTTCCTAAAGCGTATCGAGCGCACGGGCTTTGGCGAGTTTCTGTTTTTTGACTGGCGCTACGAGGCCGATGGCAAGACCAACAATCCCGCCTTTGAGCTCAACGACCCCAAGCTGGCCGGAGCACAGGTCTTGGTGACGGGCAAGAACTTTGGCTGTGGCTCTAGCCGCGAGCACGCGCCGTGGGCGCTGGAGGACTACGGTTTTCGAAGCATTATCGCGCCGAGCTACGCCGATATTTTTTATAATAACTGCTTCAAAAATGGCATGCTCCCGATTGTGCTTCCTGAGGAGACGGTCTACGACTTAATGGAGCGCTTGCAGAAAAACCTCGGCGCGGAAGTGACTGTGGACTTAGAGACCCATACCATCATTGGCCCCGACGGCTTCACGGCGACTTTTACGGTGGATGACTTCCGTCGTCACTGCCTGCTCAACGGCCTTGATGACATCGGCCTAACGCTGCAAAACGAGCCCGATATTACGGCCTACGAAGCCAAGCGCGGGTAAAATGGGTGTATGCCCCGCAAGACAGCCTTTCTCTACACCGATGCTTTCCTGACCTATGATCTGGGCGGAAAACATCCCCTCCAGCAGCGACGGCTTCAGCTCGTGGATCGGAAGCTGGCGAGCTTAGGTGCGTTTGATGCCATCACGCGTCTTGCGCCCACGCCGGTGGACGAATCCTTGCTGGGGCGAGTGCACACGGCGGAGTATCTAGAGGTTGTGCAGCGGGCGAGCACACCGGGCCACGGACTTGACTTGAGTCGCTTTGGGCTGGGGCCGGGCGACACCCCTGCGTTTCCGGGAATGTGGGACGCCTCCAAGCTCTACGCGGGCGGAAGTGTGGATGCCGCTGAACTTGTGCTCTCCGGCGAGGCAGAGATTGCGTTTAATGTGGCCGGTGGGCTCCACCATGCGCATCCGTGGAAAGCCTACGGGTTCTGCGTCTTCAACGATCTGGCACTGGCGATCACAACATTCCTCGATGCTGGTTTGGAGCGCGTTCTGTACGTGGATATTGATGTGCACCACGGCGATGGCGTGCAGGTGTGCCACTGGGACGATCCG